>CAMYCP010000134.1 GCA_947254385.1 uncultured Filifactor sp.
ATATGATATATAGCATGACAGGATACGGAGCGGGGAGAAGTAAAAAAGAAGAATATGACTTCACTGTGGAAATAAAAACCGTAAATAACCGTTATAGCGATATAAACGTCCATGGCTCCATAAAACTGTTGTTTTTGGAAGATGAAATAAAAAAAATAATAAATAAATCTGTGTCGAGAGGCAAGATTGATGTATTTATAAACATGAACTCCAAACGGATATGTCCGCAAAACCTGTATCTTAACGAAGACTTGGCTCAAAAATACGTCACGGTGCTGAAACGGATAGGAGATATATTTGATTGTCATGACGCATTAAAAACGAGTGACATAGCAAACTTTTCCGATGTAATAACCTTGGAAGATGCCGAACTTGACAAAACTCCTATAAGAGATGCGGTTATTGAGGCGACCGAAACGGCCGTTAAAAACCTCATGCACATGAGATCCGTAGAGGGAGAAAGGTTAAAAGCGGACATACTTGAAAAGACCGAGAGATTAAAAAACTGCATTTCTGAAATCGAGGAACTCTCTTACGGCGTGGAAGAAGAATATCGTCAAGGTTTAATTGAAAAAATGCGGCTTATCCTTTCAAAGTTCGGTCAAGACGTGGATCAGCAGCGTATAGTACAGGAGGCGGCAATAGTTGCGGATAAAACCTCTATAGATGAAGAAATTGTAAGATTTAAAAGCCATGTTTTGCAAATCGGAGAAATATTGGAACAAAATTTTCCCGTAGGCAGAAAACTCGATTTTTTGATACAGGAAACCAACCGTGAAATCAACACCATCGGTTCAAAGACAGTTAAACTTGAAATTGTAAATTGTGTAGTAATTATAAAAAGTGAACTTGAAAAAATAAGAGAACAGATACAGAACATAGAATAAGGTGAGATACGTGAAAAGCAAAGGACTCCTTGTAATACTTTCAGGCCCGTCGGCAAGCGGTAAAGGTACGTTGATAAATGAATTTTTAAAACAAAAAGACGATATTTCATTATCCATATCAGCAACTACCAGAATGCCCAGAGACGGGGAGACGGACGGAATACATTATTTTTTTTGGAGCAGGGAAAAATTTGAAAGTGAAATAGCAAACGACGGGTTGCTCGAATATGATTTTCACTTTGATAACTACTACGGTACACCGAAAGAATTTGTCTTCGACAAATTAAAAACAGGCAATGACGTAATACTTGAAATAGAAATAAAAGGCGCAAGACAGGTAAAAAAACGCTTTAAAGATGCCGTGACCGTCTTTGTCATCCCGCCTACTCCTGAAGAACTTAAAAATCGAATGAAAAAGCGGGGCAGCGAAAGCGAAAAACAAATAGAAGACAGGCTTAAAAGAGCGACGGAAGAAATCGGCTCAATAGATGAGTATGACTATTTTATAATAAACGACAACTTAAAAGATGCGGTAAAGCGGTTAGAATCTATAATCACAAGTGAAAAAAATCGTGTTGTACGCCATATTGACGAAATTAAGGAAATTTGGAGAGAAATATAATTTGTAACTGTTCAGCCTATCGTAATAATAAAACTGTTAATTATTATAATTTCAATGTTTATAGCCGTTTGTACGTTATTTTTGAAATAGTAAATATAAAAATCAAATAGTCTACGGCATTATTTAATTTGAGATCCTAATAGTTATTATAATTTTGTATTTTGAGAGGAAAGAGCTTGAAAAAAAATATTTTGGTCGGCGTATGCGGCGGAATAGCGGCATATAAAATATGTCAAGTCGTATCGGACTTAAAAAAACATAATTTTGAAATAGATACGGTAATGACGAAAAATGCCGTAAACTTCGTATCACCGCTTACATTTCAGACATTGAGCCAAAATCCCGTAAGCATAGATATGTTTGACCATATGGCAAGAAACGATGTACATCACATTTCACTTGCGGAGAAAGCGCAAATATTTTTAATCGCTCCCGCCACGGCAAACATTATAGGCAAACTTGCGTGCGGAATTGCGGACGACCTTTTGACCACAACGGCGCTTGCTTTCAGGGGACAACTCATAATAGCGCCTGCCATGAATACACGAATGTACACTCATCCGGCGGTAGTCAAGAATATAGAAATCTTAAAAAAGCGCGGCGCAATATTTATCGAACCGACATCCGGACTTTTGGCGTGCGGTGATGTGGGAATAGGAAAACTTGCAAATATATCCGACATAGTAGATGCCGTTTTATTTTATGCACAAAAAACCGACGAATTTAAAAATAAAAAAATTGTAATCACCGCAGGACATACTATAGAAGACCTGGACCCCGTAAGATACTTAACCAACCGCTCCACCGGAAAAATGGGATATGCGCTTGCTAAGCGTGCGACAGTTCGCGGCGCCGATGTAACATTGATATCCGGAGAAACACAACTTAAAAAACCGTACGGCATAAAAACATTTATACACGTACGGAGCGCCGAAGATATGTACGGAGCTGTAAAACATGAATTTGAAGATGCCGATATACTTATAAAAGCCGCCGCCGTAGCTGATTATACGCCAAAAACGTTATCGCACGAAAAAATAAAAAAAAATAACGGCAACATGACTATAGAAATGAAACGGACAAGCGATATACTACTTAAAATGGGTGAAATAAAAAAAGTCGGACAGATAATAGTAGGCTTTTCGGCGGAAACTGAAAATATAGAACAAAACACCTTAAAAAAACTGAAAACCAAAAATGCCGACATTATGGTATCCAATGACGTGAGCCTCAAAGATGCGGGATTTGCCTCGGACACCAACCGTGTAAGTTTATTTTTTAAAGATAAACCCGTAAAGACGATATCTAAAATGAGCAAACTTGACATAGCCGACAAAATACTGGACAATGTGCTGGAATTGATAGAAACAAAATAAAATTAAATTGCAATTTAGATTATAAAAAACGCTTATAATTTCACTAAACATAATGAAATTATAAGCGTTTTGTGATATTATTCGTTGCGGGAAAAGCTGATACAGAGATTTTCCCCCTAATCAAAAACGAAAGGGTGTGATACTGATAACGGATTTTAAAATAATTTTGATAAACATAAATATTATGTTTCTGATTATTTCAGTCATAAATCTTATAATCAGTATAATCTCCATTATTTTAAGTAACAAAAAGAAGTAACGGATACAAAACAAATCACCCGTAAGTCGTTAACTTCAGGTGATTTGTTTGTTCTGGCAGCATATTAGGAATAAGATGACCAGAAAGATGAACGATCGTTAAGGTCATTATACAGTTTTTGACGTAAAAAGTCAAGGACTTTATGTGAACTACACACGAATCTAAAGATTCGGTGCTTCTTGCTTCATCCTCTATTGCGTTTTGTAATATATAAGGGATTACTCTTCCGTCTTACGTAAAGTTCACAAGCGTTGATTCGGGTAGTTCCTACCCTAAAATAAGTATAGAAAACTTAGGTTTATTTTTCCGGTACGACACATTATACCGCAAAAAACTATATGTATCGATTCATCTCACGAACCTAAAGGTTCAAAGATTTCCTGACACTATCTTTAAAAAAATATATATTTGCCAATGCAATTTATGACCTGTCGTTAGACTTTTTAATTTTATGATATTATACCAAAACCCGATAGAAAAATCATTAATGTTGTAATGCTTTAGTAAGGCTTTCCACACTTATTTCATTCAAAACGAAGCACGAGGTATTCGATGTAATAAATTAAATGATATTGCTATTAAATAGTATTAGTTGACACAAGAATATATTTATGCTAAAATTCTGATATAATGAAGTTTTGTTGAGGTTTGACTATGTTTGTTTATTTTCAGTGAAATTGTTGAAATCAAATTCTTGTGGTTATTTTTGATATGATGACGCCGGTAAAAAATTTAAAAACA
>CAMYCP010000135.1 GCA_947254385.1 uncultured Filifactor sp.
ATATAATACACTTTATTTTTTAAAAAAAGCGATACATACGGTAACTTGCAAAAAAGCCGAAAGAAAATCTTCCGGCTTTTTTATTTTTTATCTGTTCATCATAACTATTTCATTAAATGTTTCAAGTTGTGTTTTCACTTGTCCGAAATCCGACATTTGTTGGTCATATCCCATTTTTATAAGAGGTATGCCGGCTTTTTCAAATGCTTGCTTAAGCGACGGAAATTCCATTTCTTCGGTATCGTTGAATGTCATCATAAACAGCAGGCATCCGTCAGCACCCGTATCTTTGGCAAGGTTTACGACATATTCAGGTCTTTTCCAAAGCTCAGGATCATAAAGTAAGGGATCTTCGTCCATTCTTGCAAATTGATCGGCAAGCGCCATCATCGGATCTTCTATCGACATATCTATATCAACTTTAAGTCCTCTCGATTCGTGCGCCACATCATCGCCTACCACGCAAATCTTATAGTCATCGAACACTTCCAAAAGTCCGGGGTTGTCGACTATAATTCCGCTCGTTATAACTTTTACTCCGTCCCATTCTTCTTCCGGCATGGATTTTAATATGTCGTTGAGTTTTTTAAGCATTTCATTATGTTCTTCTTTCATGATATGATATCCGCTTTTAAGAACATAACATCTGTCGGAGGCTTTGATCGTTTGCGGATGAGTTGCGGCAAGTTTTATAAATTCTCTTTTCAATGCTCGGTTTTCGTTATATACTTCAAAAGATTTCTTTAAGTTTTCGTCCGTTATTTTTACATCACATATTTTTTCAAGTTCTTCTCTTGCATTTTGAAATATCTTGGCATTGTAAATTTTGCCGAAATCTTCCTTGCGGTGTTGTCCATGGTTTAAAAATACCATCGGAATTTTTCTGCCGGCGCTCACCTTATAATTTTGTGACAAAGGTCTTAAAGTATCGTCAAGTGTCGTAAGGATTGATGCGCTAAGGCCGTCCAATGTTCCGTCAAGCGCCATTTCAAGACATCTTAAAGCCAAAGAATAATAAAATGTCGGGAAATATTCTTTCGCCTTTTCTATAGGCCCTACTCCGCCCCATACTCCTAGGGGAAACATCCCTCCGGCGTGTACTATTTCTTCGGGTGCATAGTACGGAAATATCCCCACAGCCTTTTTACCGGCGTTTAAATATTTGTCCAGATATTTTCTTTGATTGTCGGCTATATCTTTAAACTGTACCAACAGTTCCTGTATTTCGCTCATCTTTCTCCCCCTATTTCAAAGTCGGTTTAGACCAATCGGTTTCTTTGGTGTTATCAAAATTAGTGTATATGTCCTGTCCTGCGGCAAGTCTTTGTTCTTTGCGTTCGTCCATTATTTCCACAAGACCTTGTACTCTGGTGTTGTATTGTTCTTTGGAGAAGTTTCTTTCATCCGCCTGATCACCGTCAAAGTGTACTACCGGAATATCGAGGTCTTCTTTCCAGCGGCGTTCGATTTCAGGCATAGCACCGCTCCACGGCTTACAGCTGCGGTTGTAGTTTACGAGCGCACCGCTGATGCCGTTTTCTTTAGCCATGGTTTCTCTCCATTCCACGCCGGTTTCAATACATACGGAGCACGGAGCTTTGCAATATGCGGCGGCAAGTTCTCTTATGCCGTCATATCTGAAACCGAAAGCCGGAGCGTATACAACAGCCGTTACGTTTACTCCGCTATTTTTAAGCGGTTCAAACAGAGGACGAAGTTCCGGCCAGCACGGTATACCTTCAAACAAAATACGGTGTTCTTCCGGATATTGCCATGTTGAAGTTCCTTCTTTAATAGATTGTTCAAATTCTTCCGATAAAAGTTCAAATCCTTTTGCGGCATCTATATCACAACGAGCGGCAACTATATCCGCCATGTGATTGAAAAGGTCGAATCCGCTTAAAGGAGAGGGTTTGTATGACATAAACGAACAGGCTTTAAGCCATGCGGCCGCCGTACGGTTAGCCAATGCACACGCATCTTCAAATTTTTGTTTGTCAAATTTTTTGCCCGTAAGTTCTTCGAGTTGTTTGATTGCGTATTTAAATTGACCGATTAAATAATCGACTTTTTCTTCCGGTACTTCTACGGTGTTGGAATACGGAATATCCACCATAATCATCGGAATATTGTGCATTCTGGCGATATTTTCATACCATTTGGTCATCATGTTGCAGATATTGTTGCAGCAGAGTACAAAATCGGGTTGAGGCATTTTTCTCGAATCGGTAGGTTCGCCTGCGGCATATGCCAAATTTATACGCGCATACCCGCATATATCGTTGTCATATCCCATATCTTCAGCGGCTTGACAAAGTCTTAAACCGTCTTTTTTAGCCGCCGTTGTAGCAGCGTGGTTTTCAGGATATACTACTTGAAGATCAAAAGCCTTGGCAAGTTCAATCGGAAATTTGGAAGAACTCCAGCCTACGAGTTCCCCTCTTTGTTTAGCTTCCCACGCATCGTTATAAACCTTGTCGACAACATCTCTTAAAACTGCGGCCGCCGGTTTATGTCCTTCTATCGGGCGCGGTTTTTTTTCGGGAATTTTTTCCATTACCTGTTTTTCCATGAAATCTTCCTCCTATATATTATTTAAAACTATATTTAAAACGATTTAAGAAAATGCGGTTTATTTTTAACGGTAACTGTAGTTATTAACAAACTTTAGAAAACGTGACCCTTATAGAAAATTAAAAATATTCTAAAATCAATATATTTTTTGAAAATTCCTTTATAAAAAACTATTTTCTGCGTTTTTGTTGTAATTTTTGATATGCAAAGAGCGCCGCACCGAGTGCGCCGTTTAATTGACAAAACTCACTCGTGTGTATCTTAAAACCGGTATTTTGTTCCAAAGCACGTACCATTCCTTTGTTTAAAGCCACTCCGCCCGTCATTACGACATCGTCTTTAAGCCCCACTCTCTTTGCAAGACTTCCGACCCTGCTCGCTATGGAAACGTGAATACCCCTTACTATATCTTCTATCTTGCTGCCGCTTGCAAGCTGAGAAATAACTTCAGACTCTGCAAAAACCGTGCAAGTTGAACTTATTGTGACATCCTTGGTGGCTTTTTCGTCCAAACTTTGAAGATCGCCTACATTAACTTCGAGTACCTTGGCGATTACATCCAAAAATCTGCCCGTACCTGCGGCGCACTTGTCGTTCATGACGAAATTTTCAAGCATACCGTTGTCGCCTATCTTGAGCGCCTTGGCATCCTGCCCGCCGATATCTATTATAGTGTGTACATTTGGAAATTGAAAATAAGCGCCTTTGGCGTGGCACGAAAGTTCGGACATTTGAAAATCCGCCTCTTCAAGTGAATTTCTGCCATATCCCGTGCTTACCACGTAAGATATATCCTCTGCTTTAAATCCGGATTTTTCAAGGACTTCTTTAATGGCACGTGCAGGCCCCGATGTACCGGCGCCGACATCTATAATCGAATGTGCCACAACTTCTTTTCCGTTTTTTAAAATAATGCCTTTCGAGGCGGTAGAACCGATATCCACGCCCATTGTGTAAATAGTTTCGCTCATTATAAACTCCCTGTTAACATTTTAATAAAAAAATTATATACATTATCTATATATCCGAATTATCAAATTTAGATCTTTTTATATGAAAAAGTATTGTGGTTCTTCTAACAATCGTTTTAATTCTATCATATCAAATCGTTTTTTTCAACTGATATAATGAATTAAAAGACAAGTGAAAGTTGTAAAATAAAGTGACACATTTTTGGCATTATTGCTCTGTCATTAATATTAG
>CAMYCP010000136.1 GCA_947254385.1 uncultured Filifactor sp.
GCTTGGAATTGATTTTTAGATGCTTCATATAGCATAGCATTTTTATATTTTTTAAATTTTAGGATATACGCTACAAAAAAATTTGACAAAAATTTAATTCTTTGCTATTGTAGTTGTGCTTGTAACCGCTCGGTAAGGGAAAATTATAAAACGCTCAGGCGTTCCCTGACGGCGAGATTGGACATAGGAGGTGCATTATGTACGCAATAGTTGAAACAGGTGGTAAACAATATAGAGTTAAACAAGGTGATGTAATTACTGTAGAAAAACTCAATATTGAAACCGGTTCGGATGTCGATTTAAAAGTATTGGCATTAGGCAAAGACGGCGATGTCTTAACAGGAGATGCCGTAAAAAGCGCCAAAGTTACCGCTGAAGTTGTAGAACACGGTAAGGGTAAAAAGGTTATAATTTTTAAATATAAACCTAAAAAGAATTATCGTAAAAAACAAGGACACAGACAACCTTACACCAAGTTGTCGGTTAAAACCGTAGAAGTCTGATGATTAAGATATTGATCGTACGAAACGAAATAGAACAAAATACGACTTATACGATGTCGGGTCATGCGATGTATGCAAAAGCCGGACATGATATTGTGTGTGCCGCGGTATCGTCCGTGTGTCAAGCGGCTTATCTCGGACTTACTCAGGTTTTAAAATATGAAATTCCGGTTTATAAAAAAGACGGGTATTTCAAGTTTAAAGTCCCGCAAGCGGTTCTGTCCGATGACAAAGCAAAGGCGATAACGGATACCATGGTTTTAGCTTTAAAAAATATGGAAATTTCGTACGGAAAATATATGCGCGTTGAAACAAAGGAGGTGCGCTGATGTTTTTAATTGATATACAACTGTTTGCCAGTAAAAAAGGGGTAGGCTCCTCTAAGAACGGTCGCGATTCGCACGCTAAACGTCTGGGAGTTAAAGTAGGTGACGGTCAGCTTATAAGCGCCGGTTCCATAATAATAAGACAGAGAGGAACTAAAATTCACCCGGGAACAAACGTAGGCAAAGGTTCAGATGACACTCTTTTTGCTAAAATGGACGGATTTGTAAAATTTGAAAAAAAAGACAGAAAGAGAAAACAAGTAAGCATAATACCTGCGGTAAATGCATAATATTGCGGCTCATTTATATGAGCCGTTTTGTTTTATAAAGGAGCAGTTATGAAATTAGCCGGTAAACTTATAACCGAAGAAGAGCTTTCAAAAAAAGTTGAAGAACTCGCCGTACAGATAGAAGATGAATTTAAAGGAGAAGAAATATACGTAATAGGCATACTGAAAGGTGCGTGTATTTTCGTATCCGATCTCATACGCCATATAACATCCCCCGTCAAACTGGATTTTATGGCACTTTCAAGTTACGGCAACTCGATAGAAAGCTCCGGAGTCGTGAAAATAGTAAAAGATCTCGATATGGACATAGAAGGAAAAAATGTACTGGTGGTTGAAGATATAATAGATACAGGTCTTACCATGAGTTACCTTATAGACTATTTAAACGGCAGACGCTGCAAAAAAGTCAAAATATGTACCCTACTCGACAAACCCGAAGGGAGAAAATGTGACGTAAATGTTGATTTTACAGGATTTCATCTGCCGGATAAGTTTATAGTGGGTTATGGTATAGATTGTATGGAAAGTTATCGCAATCTTCCGTATATAGCGTATATCGAAGAATAAAAAATATGATAAACCTTTCTTATAGATAAAAAATATAAGAAAAAATTATTTTTATTTAGATAAAATAAAATTGTTTTAAAAATACAGTTTTCATATTTTCCAAATGCATAATTTTAAAAATATCGTGAATTTCAAAAGTTAGGAGTTATTATGACGGAGAGGGCGCTTTTAGTGTCGGTCAATATAGGCGAAAATTTGGATTTTGAATTTTTATCAAAAACGGAAGAATTTAAAGCTCTATCTGAAGCTGCAGGAGTTGAAGTTGTAGGAATTTTAACTCAGGATGTAAAGATACCGGATGTGCGTTATATAATAGGTAGCGGCAAAGTTATTGAAATAAGTAATTTTGTACGTGAAAACGAAACGGACTGCGTGATATTTTCGTGTCAGCTCACCGGTTCACAAAAAAGAAACCTCGAAGAAGAAATAAGCGTACCTGTTATCGACCGCACCGAACTTATCCTCGATATATTCGCAAAACGTGCTGAAAGTATGGAGGGAAAACTTCAAGTTGAACTTGCACAACTTAAATATAGACTTCCCCGCCTTACGGGAGAAGGTATACACCTTTCACGTACCGGTGGCGGAATAGGAACGAGAGGTCCCGGAGAAAAGAAACTTGAAACCGACAAACGTAAAATTCAAAAAGAAATAGTAAAAATAGAAAGTGATATTTCAAAAATCTCAAAAATCCGTGAAACTCAAAGAAAAAACAGGCTTAAAGCAGATATTCCGATAGTTGCTCTGGCGGGATACACTAATGCGGGTAAGTCCACTTTATTAAATTCACTCATAGGAAATAAATCCGATAAAAAAGTATTTGCCGAAGATATACTCTTTGCAACCCTCGATTCCGAAATAAGACGTGCGGAATTTGATGACGGTATGCCCTACTTACTTGTAGATACGGTCGGCTTTGTGTCGGACCTCCCGCACGATTTGATAGATGCTTTTAAATCCACTTTGGAGGAAATAAAATATGCCGACTTGATACTTCACGTTGTGGATATTTCAAACGAAAATGTAACTTTACAGATTAAAACCGCTCAAAAAGTACTAAATGATTTAAATGTCGGACAAATTCCTTTAATTACGGTATTTAATAAAGCGGATAAAAAAAATGACGATATTGACATATTGCGTAGCGGTGATTTTGTAAAAATTTCAGCAAAAACCGGATTTAATTTAAACATTCTTAAAGAGAAAATGGAAAAAAATCTGTATCAAACTGAAAATACAACTCTTTTTATACCTTTTTCAGACGCCCGAATATTGAACATTTTGCACAAAAAATACGGTAATGTCGCTGAAAAATATACTGAAAACGGTATAAAAGCGGAGTTACAACTGGATAAAAAAGATGCTTTAAGGTATAGCCGATACAGGGAGTGAGAGACTTGAAAAGTTATTACGGCATAAAAAATGCATCCGAAACGGAGATAATAATAGAAAAATCGCATTTCATATCTGCGTGTAAACCGGTAACTACGGAAGAAGAGGCGAAAGAATTTGTGGAGAGCAGGCGTAAACTTCACTATAACGCCACGCACAACGTTTTTTCATATGTGATAAAAGATAAACAAAATATCGAACGATACTCCGATGACGGTGAACCGCAAGGTACGGCGGGATTACCTGTAATAAATCTGATTAAGGTAAAACATATTGAAAACATATGTATAGTCATAACCCGATATTTCGGCGGGATAAAATTAGGTAAAGGCGGTTTGGTGAGAGCGTATACAAATTCCGCAAAGTCGGCTATAAACAAATCCTTGTTTATTTTAAGAAAACCGTTTGCAATATTACATTTAAGCGTAGATTATCCATTACTCGGCAAAGTCCAAAATGAAATAAAAAGTGCTGAAATCCGTGTAAAAGACATAGTTTACACGGATAAAACCGAATTTTTTTTGTACATAGCATTTGAAGACTATGATAAAACTAAAGCTAAATTTACGGATATCACATACGGCACCGCAGTTATGGATTTTGCAGGTGAAGAATATGTAGATATCATTCAGGCTGTCTCTTATACACATCTGACGCTGCCGACGATACTCCTTGTGTAG
>CAMYCP010000137.1 GCA_947254385.1 uncultured Filifactor sp.
TCTCTAAAGATTGATAAAAATTAAAAAAAACAGAATTTCAAACATTGTAAAATCAATATGTTATTTTCTGAGAATAGATTTTTTAGAGGTTCCCTAAAGTTGTATCATGAAAACTACCAAAGTGAAAAAATATACTGCAATTTCTCATGCGATTTTGTATTAGAAAAAATAATAAATTTAAAATCTTGTTGTAAAAATAACTCTCATTGTGTTAAACTGTAAGTGGAAAATAATTTTTGAGAGGAGAACTTATGGAAGAATACAACACTATCCATTTGGTTTTGGACGATGATTCCGAAACCGATTGTCAAGTGGTCGGGATATTTACCATAGATGATATTGAATACATCGTATTGGTTACAATTGATACGGAAGAAGTTTTGTTCTACCGATATTCTACGGATGAAGACGGTATCAACCTTGAACCGCCTCAAGACGAGGAAGAGTTTAAGAGAGTGGCTGAAAAATTAACGGAAATCTTTGAAGAAGAATGTGACGAAGATGATGACTGCTGCTTGGATCACTGCCACTGCTGTCATGAAGACGATGATTGTGTTCATTGAAAGAAAGGATTAAATAGTTGCGATATACCGTAATTGAGACGGTATTATCGGATAAAAATGCAGATTTATATGAGCGTTACGGCGGAATGATATTATCTGCGGCGCTCATTTTTTTTGTAGGTTTTACGTTTGCAAAGTTTATCCGAATACTTGTCCGTAAAATGATGATAAATTCCAAGATTGACAATTCTTCTGTAGGTATAGTTTCTCAAGTGGTATATTTTGTTGTTTTAATTTCCGTCATATTGGCGGTATGTTCACGCATCGGAATACCGATAAGTTCATTTGTAGCTATAATAGGTGCGTTCGGAGTATCGGTAGGTTTAGCTTTAAAGGACAGTATAAAAGATTTGGCATCGGGCATTTTAATTTTAATATTCAAACCGTTTAAAGCAGGTGATTTTGTAGAGACTGAGGACGGTAAAAGCGGTACGGTCAATGAAATACAACTTATGACTACCACTTTCACAACTCCCGACAACAAACTCCTCATTGTTCCAAATTCGATTATAACTTCAGAAAAACTTATAAATTATAGCGTATATCCGATAAGGAGAATAAATATCACCTTGACCGTTTCTTATGACGCCGACATAGACAAAGTTATCGACATTTTAAAAACCGTTTATGAAAATGATGCTGAAGTGCTTAAAGAGCCCGAACCTTATATAGGTGTAAACGATTTTAATGAAAACGGGGTTGAAGTTGTAGCTATGCCTTGGGTAAAAAGTGACAATTATTTTAAAATTTTCCACAGACTCATGAAAACTATAAAAACCGAATTTGATGCGGAAAAAATAAATTTTGCACTTCCAAGCAGGCAAATTCAAATAAAAGAAAGGAAAATACAATGAATGGAAAATATCGTACAACGTCGGTTAATAGACGTACGTATAGACACCGCAGACGTATAAGGTGGTCAAATATATTTTTACTCGTTGCGATGCTGGTTACAAGTCGTTTTATCGTGAAGTTCGCACTTGAGTTTAAAAACAAACAGGAAATTCCGGATAACAAGCAGGTAGTTTTATCCGCTCAAAGTTTGTTTATTTTAAATCCCATGAATACTCCCACGGGCAATATAATTGCCGAATATGAAAAAAAACGTAAGATTGTCCCCGACTCAAACCACATCGGATACGCCGACGAATATGCGTACGACACTCTCCTTGTAAGACAATATATACGCGGCGAAAAGGAATATACCGGAGAAAAACTTGTATTTTTGACATTCGACGACGGCCCTAACATGACGGTATCCCCTAAGGTTTTAGATGTACTCAAAGAGCAGAATGTGCACGCAACGTTCTTTCTCGTGGGGGCATCTTGCGGTGAAAAACACGCCGACGTAATTAAACGTGAAATAAACGAAGGCCATGGTATAGCAATTCACAGCTATACTCACGACTACAAACTCCTGTATCCCGGGCGCAAAGCAAATCCCGACAGAGTAATTGCGGAATATCGCATGACAAACGACAGGCTGAAAAAAGTACTTGGAAACGATTTTAATTCGCACGTCTTTCGTTATCCCGGAGGACATATGTCGTGGAAAAATATGGAAAGTGCCGATAACGTACTCGCAAAAGAAAGAGTGGAATGGATAGACTGGAATGCACTTTGCGGAGACGGCGAACCTAAAAAGAGACGTCCCACATCCGCCGAAGGTATGTATCAATTCTCGGTAAACACGGTAAACCAAAATAAAAACAAAGATATAATAGTACTTTTAATGCACGATGCGGAAAATAAACAATTGACACTTCAAGCACTTCCAAATATAATAAATTTTTTTAAAGCCGGAGGATATAAATTCGGAATTTTAAAGTAAGTCAAGAAATCCCCTAACCTTTATACTAATGATATTTCTATTAGAAAATAGCATTATAATACTGATTGGCTTTAAAAAATGTAGTATGTAATCTTAACCAGAATTTAATATAAACTTGTATTACAAAAATTTAAACTGAAAATTGATACTACAATTTATTATGCAATTCAGTATAAGAGCGAAACTTTTAAAAGAAATTGTGCGTATAAAAAAACTATCACATAGCAGGATTATTTGTAATGCGATAGTTTTTTTTATACTTAAAAGCGTTAGAACATTAATGATTTTTATATCAGGTTTCAGTATAAAAATACAGTATGCAATCTCAAGCGGAATTTATCATAAGGTTGTATTACAAAAAATTCACTTAAACCCAATACTGCCATTTCTTATGCAACTTCGCCCAACCTATGCGAACGAAACGGATTTTACACCGGTTATAGCGTTTTAAGATAGGACTTTTGTTCGTCGGTAATTCTGTAACTTTCTTTTGCTTTCTGAATCGTCTTCCTATGCACCCATTCATCAAGTTGTTTCTGCTCCAGATATGAAATTGCGACATCCCACTGCTTGGCAAGAGCCGTAGCAAAGAACCATGCAATCATCATGTTAACATAATATTCTTCAGAACGTAGCATTGCCGGAATTTCAAGATATTCCGTTTTGAAATCTTCATCAAGATAGTGACTCATCAGCATCTCGATACCAAATCTTACAGTATAAGGGTGTTCTGCGTTTGTCCATTCACGAATTTTCTCAAAAAGTTCGACTTTATGCTTCTTGAATACCTTAGGAGACATGATATCGCACACCGCCCAGTTATCTATATACGGTAAAAAACGATCAGTCTCTTTAATTAATTTATCATAATCTTTCATTTCAGAAATCAAAATCCCATGGAGCATATTCTCATCATAATACTTATGGGGAAGTTCAGATAAAAATTCCGAAGCTATCGGATTATCATTAAGCTCTTTGGCAAACTTTCTAAGCACAGGCACCCTAACGCCAATGAACAACTCTTTGTCAACCGTTGGGGTCAACTTCGATTGAAATGCGGCATACTTAGCATCTCCAAGTTCAAATAACAATTCTGTAATTCTTTTCATAATTCTTTTCTTAGTAAATTCAGATTTAATTTCTTACATCTTTTTAATTTTTCCTTATTTTTATTAGCGTGTTCAAATCTTGATTTCTTGTATCAATTATTTTCTGTTCACTTTCAAGTAAGAAAAAAGTCTTTACTTCCATGGCTAATAATAAGTCTCTATTTTTCAATAACTATTGCAAAATTATATCTTGTTTAAGAAAATATTTTAATTTTAAAGATAAAAAATTCTTCATCCTGCA
>CAMYCP010000138.1 GCA_947254385.1 uncultured Filifactor sp.
CAATTGATATGATATAATGTAATCATGTGTAGAATGGTTAATTTTAACGTATTTTTATTTGAAATTTCGATAGACGGAGATAATTATGCAAAGTTTTTTTATTTCGCTTAATGCGGTTTTGCCGATTGTATTGATGGTTCTTTTGGGATTGTTTTTGAAGAAAAAAAATCTTTTGGATCCGCACACTTTTGAAAAATTAAATCATATGTGTTTCAGATATTTTTTGCCGTGTCTTCTGTATTCGAATATAATAAACAACAATATTCAAAATTCAGTCAATATAAAACTTATGATATTTACAGTCGTCGCCGTGTTTTTGATTATTGTCGTATCTTGGATTGCGGTATTTTTTGTTGAAAAAGACAAAAAGAAAATCGGTTCGATGGTGCAGGCAATTTACAGGACGAATTATGTCATTCTCGGTATTCCCTTAAGTTATTCTCTATACGGCGATAAGGGCGTCGCCGTAACTTCTATGATGATTGCCGTCGTAATCCCCTTGTACAACATTCTTGCAGTTATAATACTCGCTGTAAACGGTACAGAAAAAGCTGATTTTAAAAAAATTTTCATAAATATTATAAAAAATCCTCTGATAATTTCCGCAAGTTTGGCAATAATTACAATTTTATCGGGTATTAATCTTCCTGTCTCAATTAAAAATACAGTTAGCAATATCGGAAAAATAGGAGGGAATTTACCTATAGTTCTTTTAGGCGCAAGTTTGAGTGCCGTACAGGTTAAGGATAATTTTTCAAATATCGTGTTTGCCACCGTTTTCAGACTTGTAATAATACCTGCTCTGATTATTCTTGCGGCAGTTCACGCAGGTTTTAGGGATGCCGTTTTGGTATGTATAATTACTATATTTGCAACTCCGAGCGCCATATCGTCCGCAATTATGGCTCAGGAAATGGGATGCGACGGTGATTTGGCGGCGCAGCTTGTGGTATTTACATCGGTTTTTTCGGCGTTTACGATTTTTTGTTTCATTTTTATTCTGGATTTATATAAATTCATATAATTATACTTTTATTAAATGATAAAAAATGATATTATTGAATGGAAGATATTAAAAATTTTTCATTGTGTAATTTTTGTGTAAACTTTGCCGTGTTTTTTCATAAATTAAGGTTATCTACAAAATTTAATTCTCAAAAAATAAAATATTGATTTTATAATGTATCAAGTTTTAAAGATGCCATTAAATCAATTTATAAAATCGCTGTCTTTAGGCGGGTGCTTGAGACTTTCATGTTTACACAATTTATTTTTATGGTTTTCGATATGTAAAATTACAGTTGTTTCACTTGTAAATATGTTATTAAGCCGTGTGTTAATTAAAATTTTACATAACTTCAAAGTATTGTTTGAAAGGAGCATTTTACAAAATGTATCAAATAGTAAAAGTTAGACAGTGGACTCCGATTATTTTTGAAATGGATATTAAAGCCCCGAACGTGTCACGCAACTGCCTGCCGGGTCAGTTTTTAATCGTGAAAATTGATGAAAAATCCGAAAGAATACCGCTTACTATATGCGATTACGATCGTGATAAGCAAACCATAAGTATCGTTTTTCAAATTATAGGCGTTTCCACAAAACGTATGGCGCAACTTAAAGAGGGAGATTATTTCCATACGGTTGTCGGGCCTTTGGGACTTCCGTCCGAGCTTACCAAGATGCCGATTGAAGAACTTAAAAAAGAAAGTATCGTGTTCGTTGCCGGCGGTGTAGGAACCGCCCCCGTTTATCCGCAAGTCAAATGGCTCAAAGAACACGGCGTGGATGCGGATGTAATAATAGGTTCTAAAAATAAAGAAACTATGATAATGGAAAAACAACTTGCAAGCGTTTCAAAAAATCTTTATCTTACAACGGACGACGGTTCTTATGTACGTAAGGGCATGGTTACCGACGTGCTTAAAGATTTGGTTGAAAAGGAACACAAGCATTATGACAGATGCATTGCAATCGGGCCTATGATTATGATGAAGTTTGTCGCTCTTTTGACTAAAGACCTCGGTATCCCCACAATCGTGAGCATGAATCCGATAATGGTGGACGGTACGGGAATGTGCGGCGCTTGTCGTTTGACGGTGGACGGCAAGGTAAAATTTGCCTGTGTGGACGGCCCTGAATTTGACGGACACAAGGTGGATTTTACGGAGGCGATGAAACGCTCAGGTATGTATAAGAGTATTGAAATTCAAAAATTGGAAAAATATAACGCCGGAGGTGAAAAATAATGGACATGTTTAAAAAAGTTCCTATCAAGGAACAAGATCCTAAGGTCAGAGCTACGAATTTTAAGGAAGTATGTTTAGGTTACAGTAAAGAAGAGGCGATGAGCGAGGCTGTACGTTGTCTTGATTGTAAAAAGCCACGTTGTGTGGACGGTTGCCCCGTATCCATAAAAATTCCAGATTTTATAAAAGAAGTTAAAGAAGGAAATTTTGAAAAAGCGGCTGAAGTTATAGCCGAATCTTCTTCTTTGCCTGCGGTTTGCGGTAGAGTCTGTCCTCAAGAAACACAATGTGAAGGTAAATGCGTAAGAGGAATTAAGGGTGAAGCGGTTTCGATAGGTAAGTTGGAACGTTTTGTAGCGGACTGGGCAAGAGAAAACAATATTCAACCTAAAGCGCCAAAAAACAAAAACGGAATAAAAATAGCAGTTATAGGTTCGGGCCCGTCGGGACTGAGTTGTGCCGGAGATTTGGCAAAAATGGGTTATTCGGTCACAATTTTTGAAAGTTTGCATCAGCCGGGCGGCGTTTTAGTTTACGGTATACCCGAATTTCGTCTGCCTAAGGATACGGTAGTTAAAACCGAAGTTGAAAATGTGGAAAAAATCGGAGTTGAAATTAAAACAAATACTATAGTAGGTAAATCCGTCACTATAGATGAAATATTGGAAGACGGGTATGAAGCGGTATTTATAGGTTCGGGTGCAGGATTGCCTAAATTTATGGGAATACCCGGAGAAAATTTAAACGGCGTATTTTCCGCAAACGAATATCTCACAAGAAATAACCTCATGAAAGCCTTTGAAACGAATTCGGATACTCCCATATATCGTGCGAAAAAAATGGCGGTTGTAGGCGGAGGCAACGTTGCAATGGATGCCGCCAGAACGGCGCTGCGTTTAGGAGCTGAAACACATATAGTTTACAGACGCTCCGAATCGGAATTGCCCGCTCGTGTGGAAGAAATCCATCACGCTAAGGAAGAAGGTATTATATTCAATCTGCTCACAAATCCTATTGAGATTTTAGCCGATGAAAACGGTTGGGTAAGAGCGATTAAATGTATAAAAATGGAACTTGGCGAACCCGACGATTCCGGCAGAAGAAAACCCGTGCCTATTGCCGGCTCAGAATTTGAAATAGAAGTCGACAGTGTCATAATGGCGCTCGGGACTTCACCTAATCCTCTTATTTCTTCAACAACCGAAGGACTGGATGTAAATAAAAGAAATTGTCTGATTATAAACGAAGCAAACTGCGAAACGACCAAAGACGGCGTATTTGCAGGCGGTGATGCCGTAAGCGGTGCCGCAACGGTTATTCTCGCAATGGGTGCAGGTAGAGATGCCGCCAAAGGCATAGATGAATATATAAAACAAAAACATAATAAATAAATCGAGTAGGGGCTAACATGTAGCCCCTCTCACACCACTGTACGTGCCGTTCG
>CAMYCP010000139.1 GCA_947254385.1 uncultured Filifactor sp.
TCGTCGGCAGCGTCAGATGTGTATAAGAGACAGGCGGAGGAAGACAAAAAAGCCGCCGATGCAATGCAGTATAAAGCTGAAAAAGAATTGGATCGTCTCAATCTTCAAATGATGATTTTATCGAGCGAGGCGAATGCAATGAACACAAGATTGATTACACTTTGCGAAGTATTCCCGTTTGAAGATAAAGGAGAACCGATGATATGGCCGCTATATGAATTTAAACGAATCAGTTCACCGTTCGGCTATCGTATTCACCCGATATTGGGGAGAAGGATGCTCCATACCGGAATGGATCTTTCTTCTGACGGCGGTACGCCGATACACGCCGTAAAGGACGGAATTGTCATAATAGCCGCACCTTCAGGCTCCTACGGCAATTTGGTTATGATAAACCACGGAGGCGGATTGGTTACAGGATACGCTCACGCCTCGGCGATATATGTAAGTGTCGGTCAGGAAGTAAAGCAGGGAGATATTGTAGCGGCTGTCGGAAGTACAGGCAGATCTACCGGAAATCACCTGCATTTTGAAGTTAGAATAAATGGTGAACCTAACGATCCCATTTCCTATCTTCCATGATATAAAAATATTATAACGGCTGTATTTTAATTATTTAAGAAAGGTTGATGCACGGTGAAAATGTCAAAAATAAAACTGTTTTTTTATACGCTTTTTATTATGGTCATAACTGCTACAGGCACTGTATTTATGACAAATAAAAATGCGCTTGCCATGGTTTCGGACTATGATAAATTGGATAAACTTCTATTCCTAAAGAAAATCATAACGCAAAATTACTATAAGGAAGTAAATGAAGAAGACTTAATTGAGGGAGCGGAAAAAGGATTGTTTATGGGACTTGACGACCCGTATTCCGAATATCTCACCAAGGAAGATATGGATACTCTCCGTGAAGAGACCGAGGGAGAATTTATAGGCATCGGTATAATTGTAACAAATGTAGACGACAATATAACCGTCATTTCTCCGATAAAAGATACCCCTGCCATGAAACACGGAATAAAGCCGGGGGACATAATTGTAAAAGTCGGTGATGAAACTTTCTCCGGTAAACAACTGAATGATGCAATAAATAAAATAAAAGTGCCGATAGACAAAAAGAAAAAGATTTTAGGAAATGAAGATTACGGTTCAGTACACTTAACCATTTTAAGAGGGGAAGAACTGATTGAAATGGACGTGGAAAGAAAAACAATTCCTTATCAAACCGTAGATTCAAAAATGCAGCCCGATAAAATAGGTTACATTGAAATCACACAATTTGCGGAAGGTACGGCAAAAGATTTCAAAAAAGCGCTCAAAAAACTGCAAGATGAAAAAATGCAAGGGCTTATTATAGATTTAAGAAATAATCCGGGCGGACTTGTGGATGAAGTTGCGGAAGTTGCCGACAGTATCATGGGTGAAGCGACTGTAGTATACACTCAAAACCGAGCCGGTGAAAAATCTTACATTAAATCGGACGAAAAAGGACAACTGGATATACCGCTTGTATTACTTGTAAATGAAGGTTCGGCATCGGCATCGGAAATTTTGTCGGGTGCAGTAAGAGATAATGAAATCGGCAAACTCGTCGGAGAAAAAACATTCGGGAAAGGTTTGGTGCAAATTGTTCAGGAACTTAACGACGGCACGGGATATAAACTTACAACCGAACAATATTTTACTCCCAAAGGAGAAAACATCAATAAAAAAGGCATAAAACCCGATTATGAAATAAAACTCGATGAAGAAAAATTTCTTAAAGAAAATAAAGACACTCAACTTGAAAAAGCTGTAGAAGTGGTAAAAACCATGAATAAATAACGGGGTTAAAATGAAATTTAAGTTACATTCGGATTATAAACCTACCGGAGATCAGCCACAGGCAATAGACATCATGACAAACTCCATAAACTCAGGAAATAAATATCAGACATTGCTCGGAGTAACCGGCTCCGGCAAAACATTTACCATGGCGAACGTAATCTACAACACTCAAAAACCGACTCTCGTCATAGCTCACAACAAAACCTTGGCGGCTCAACTATATTCGGAATTTAAAGAATTTTTCCCTGAAAACGCCGTGGAATATTTCGTATCATATTATGACTACTATCAGCCCGAGGCATATGTACCATATACCGACACATATATAGAAAAAGATGCAAGTATAAACGACGAAATAGATAAGCTGCGTCATAGCGCCACTGCGGCGGTAATGGAACGTCGCGACGTGATAATAATATCTTCCGTATCTTGTATATACGGTTTGGGAGACCCTGACGATTATAAAAACATGATGATATCGCTGCGTCCCGGCATGATAAAAGACAGGGATGAAGTGATAAGAGAACTTGTGGACAATCAGTATGAAAGAAACGACATCAATTTTTCACGCGGGACATTCAGAGCGCGCGGGGACATATTGGAAATAATGCCGGCAAATACGGATATCAACAGCTTGAGAGTTGAATTTTTCGGAGATGAAATCGAGCGCATAATTGAAATTAATCATATGAACGGTGAAATTTTGGGAGAACTGCGCCATGCGTCGGTATTTCCCGCATCTCACTACGTGACCGGCAGAGCAAAACTCGATCGGGCAATAGAAAAAATAGAAATCGAACTTGAAGAAAGAATAAATTATTTTAAAAAAAATAATCTTCTTATAGAGGCACAAAGAATTGAACAACGCACAAGATACGACATTGAAATGCTTAAAGAAATAGGAATGTGCAAAGGTATCGAAAATTATTCGAGGCATTTGGCGGGAAGAAAAGAAGGTGAAAGAGCATTTACACTCCTTGATTTCTTTCCGGATGATTTTTTGATAATAATAGACGAATCTCACGCTACAGTACCGCAAATCGGAGCTATGTATGCGGGAGACAGATCCAGAAAAGAATCTTTGGTTGAATACGGCTTTCGTCTGCCTTCGGCTAAGGACAATCGCCCTTTAAAATTTGAAGAATTTGAAGAAGTGTCAAATCAGATAATGTTCGTATCTGCAACCCCCGGGAAATATGAAATGCTCCATTCGTTGGTTTTTGCCGAACAAATAATACGCCCGACCGGACTGTTGGATCCGATTATAGAAGTGCGCCCCGTGCTAAACCAAATAGATGATCTTCTAAAAGAAATAAAAATTAGAGTAAAAAAAGATGAAAGAGTACTTGTTACTACACTCACGAAAAAAATGGCTGAGAGTTTAACAAAATATCTTGCTGAAATGGGTACTAAAGTTGAATATCTCCATTCGGACGTTGAAACGCTCGAAAGAATAAAACTCATTCGATCGTTAAGACTTGGTGAATTTGATGTATTGGTCGGAATAAACCTTTTAAGAGAAGGCTTGGATATACCCGAAGTTTCTTTAATTGCAATACTCGATGCCGATAAAGAAGGATTTTTACGTTCCGAAACATCTCTGATACAAACTATAGGCAGAGCCGCCAGAAATTCTGAGGGTAAAGTAATAATGTATGCGGACACCGTGACGGATTCCATGCGTAAAGCCATTGATGAAACTGCACGTCGTCGCAATATACAAAATTCATATAACGAAGAACACCACATAATTCCAAAAACAATAGTAACTGTCTCTTATACACATCTGACGCTGCCGACGATACTCCTTGTGTAGA
>CAMYCP010000140.1 GCA_947254385.1 uncultured Filifactor sp.
TTTTTAGTTTTTTATAGTCCGAACTATTTTTAAGGAGGTCTTAGTATGGAAGAAAAAAGCAACACGAGAGGAAAATTCAGCAATTTGGGTTTTGTACTTGCAGCTGCGGGTTCGGCGATAGGACTTGGAAATTTGTGGAAGTTTCCTTATCTTGTAGGTATGAACGGTGGCAGCGCCTTTATAATAATTTATCTTATTCTTATAGTTCTAATCGGTTTTCCGGTTATGCTCGGAGAAATGACCATCGGCAGGTACACTAAAAGAAACCCCATAGGCGCATATAATAAAATCAGTCCGAAATGGCGTTTCGTGGGGGTAATCGGCGTTTTCGTGTCGTTTTTAATCCTCACTTATTACAGTGTTATAGGCGGGTGGATACTTAAGTATCTGGTTAAGTATCTTACAGGTGGAGGCAGCGCAATTGCCACCGACTCGGAAAATTTTTTCGGTTCTTTCGTTGCAAGCCCTGTAGAACCTGTAATTTGGCATTTAGTTTTTATAACGGTGAATTTTTTGATCGTTTTAGGCGGTGTGGAGGGCGGTCTTGAAAAGGCGAGTAAATTTATGATGCCTACACTGTTTGTATTGATAATGGCACTGGTCGTGCGTTCGCTTACTTTACCGAACGCTCAGGGCGGAATAGATTTTATGCTAAAACCTGATTTTAGTAAAATCAATATGAAGACAATAATAGACGCCATGGGGCAAGTCTTTTTCTCTTTAAGTTTAGGTATGGGTATAATGATAACTTACGGAAGTTATATGGGTGATGATTCGGATTTGGCAAAAAATGCTTTGGTTATACCGGCGCTTGATACTATGTGTGCTCTCATGGCAGGTTTTGCCATAATGCCGGCGGTGTTCAGTTTCGGCTTTGAACCGTCAGCGGGGCCGGGGCTTATTTTTATAACTTTGCCGGCAGTGTTTAACTCGATGCCTTTCGGTTCGCTTTTCGGCGTATTATTCTTTTTACTGGTGCTTTTTGCTGCGCTTACATCTTCCATTTCGCTTTCAGAGTCGCCGGTTGCGTATTTAATAGATGAAAAAGGTTTTTCACGCAAAAATGCGGTAATAGTCGTAGGAGTAAGCGCCGCACTTATAGGCGTGTTGGCATCGCTTTCCATGGGCGTATTTGATACTAAGTTTTTCGGTAAAAACTTTTTCGATTTCTCGGGTTATATTGCCGAAAGTTTGCTCATGCCTCTTGCCGGGCTTTTGATGTGCGTAGTTGTAAATTATGTATTTACGACCGAAAAAGCTATAGATGAAATTTCCGATCATGGAACTCTCCCGTTTAAATCAAGAAAAGTTTGGCAATTTTTAATCAGGTATATCGCTCCCGTCGCCATATTTATAGTATGGCTCAATTCGTCCGGTATAGTTGATTTAGTAAAAAAATTATTTTAAAAAAAAAACTACCGTATTTCTACGGTAGTTTTTTTTGTTACATCATCGGCATTCCGCCGCCTCCGCCCATCGGAGGCATCGGAGGTTCATCTTTTTTTATTTCGGTTACGGCCGCTTCCGTGGTCAAGAATATACTTGCAACCGATGCGGCATTTTGAAGAGCACTTCTGGTTACTTTGGTCGGGTCTATGATACCTGAATCTATCATGTTTACATATTCGCCTTTGTATGCGTCGAAGCCCACGCCTTTATCGGAATTTTGTACGTGTTCGGCTATGATTGCGCCTTCAAGTCCGGCATTTATCGCAATTTGTTTCAAAGGTTCTTGTAACGCTTTGATTACAATTTCAATTCCGGTTTTTTCTTCGCCGGTTGCGTTTTCGAGGAGTTTTTCAACGTCGTCGATAGTTTCAATCAAGGCTACGCCTCCGCCGGATACTATGCCTTCTTCAACAGCTGCTCTAGTTGCGTTCAATGCGTCTTCCATTCTGAGTTTTCTTTCTTTAAGTTCGGTTTCCGTTGCGGCTCCTACTTTAATTACTGCAACTCCGCCTGCAAGTTTGGCAAGTCTTTCTTCAAGTTTTTCTTTGTCAAAGTCGGATGTGGTTTGTTCAATTTGATTTTTAATCAATGCAACTCTTTCTTTTATGTCTTCTTCCGCTCCACCGCCGTTTACTATAACGGTATTTTCTTTGGTTACTTTGACGCTGCCTGCTTTACCCAGCATTTCCATTGTAGCGTCTTTAAGTTCTATTCCGACTTCTTCGCTTATTACTTGTGCGCCGGTTAAAATTGCAATATCTTGAAGCATTGCTTTTCTTCTGTCGCCAAATCCCGGAGCTTTTACGGCAACTACGTCGAATGTACCTCTGAGTTTGTTTACTACTAATGTTGCCAATGCTTCACCTTCGATGTCTTCAGCGATGATGAGGAGCTTTTTGCCTTGTTGTACGATTTTTTCCAAAACCGGCAATATGTCTTGAATGTTGGTGATTTTTTTGTCGGTTATCATTATCAAAGGATCTGTAAGGTTAGCTTCCATTTTTTCCATGTCGGTTGACATATAAGGAGATACATATCCTCTGTCAAATTGCATACCTTCAACTACTTCCATTTCGGTACCCATGGTTTTGGATTCTTCTACAGTTATTACACCGTCTTTGCCTACTTTTTCCATAGCGTCGGCAATCATTTTGCCTACTTCTTCGTCTCCTGCGGAAATAGCGGCAACTTGTGCAATTGCGGTTTTATTTTCTATGGTTTTGGAATTTTCTTTAAGTGAATTTACTGCCGTATCTACCGCACAATGTATACCTTTTCTTAAAAATATCGGATTTGCTCCTGCGGCAACGTTTTTAAGTCCTTCTCTTATTATAGCTTGTGCCAAAAGTGTAGCGGTCGTCGTGCCGTCACCTGCCACGTCGTTGGTTTTGGTAGCTACTTCTTTTACAAGTTGTGCGCCCATGTTTTCATACGGGTCGTCGAGTTCGATTTCTTTGGCGATGGTTACGCCGTCGTTGGTTATCAACGGACTGCCGTATTTTTTATCCAATATTACATTTCTGCCTTTAGGTCCAAGTGTTACCTTTACCGTATCAGCCAGCATATTTACGCCTCTTTCAAGGGCTTTTCTGGCATCTTCCGCAAATTTGATTTCTTTAGCCATTATTTATTCCTCCTGATAAATTATTCTACAACTGCCAAAACGTCACTTTGTTTTATTATTATATATTCTTCGCCGTCAACTTTTACATTTGTGCCGGCGTATTTGGAAAATAATACTTTTTCGCCTTTTTTAAGTTCCATCTTTATTTCTTTGCCGTCGATTACTCCTCCGGGACCTACTTCTATAACTTCAGCCATTTGAGGTTGTTCTTTAGCACTGCCGGTCAATATTATCCCGCTTTTTGTTTTTTCTTCGGCTTCCGCCATCTTAATAACCACTCTGTCTGCCAAAGGTCTGATTTTCATTATTTGTCTCCTCCCAATCAAAAAATTTTAATTATCATAAATTAATTGTTTACAAAAACGGTTCTTTATACAACACAAAAAAATTCATGCATCAAACCCTTAAATTTGAAGATATTAAAAGAATTTGACACATCCGTCGACATTTTTGTGTTAGCACTCATCTCTGTTGAGCGCTAACCTTATTATTATGATACCCTTTTTTATTAAAATATGCAAGTGTTTTTAAAAATTTTTTAAAAAGTTTATAAGGGAAGGATTAATTT
>CAMYCP010000141.1 GCA_947254385.1 uncultured Filifactor sp.
GTTTTTTTTATTTTTTCTGCCGTTTTTCTGCCGTAAAAATAAAAAACATATTTACTGTAATGTATAACCTTATGTCATAATAATAAAATAATCAAAATATCCGCCTTGCATATATAAATAAAAATAACTTATAATAAAGAAGATATCACAAAATTAAATTTTAAGACAGGTGAAATATGAAAGGTAAATTGATAGTTATAGAAGGCATCGACGGTGTGGGCAAAGAAACGCAATCTCGGATGCTCTATGAGGAAATTAAAAAAAATACCGAAAAATGTATTTTACTTCATTTTCCAAATTACGACAGCCCTTCGTCCGCTTTAGTTAAAATGTACCTAAACGGCGAATTTGCCGATAATCCGTATGACGTAAATCCTTACGCCACATCTACGTTCTATGCGTGTGATCGTTGTGCGACTTTTTTAAAAACATGGGGCAAACTTTATGATGACGGATACATTGTAATAGCTGACAGATACGTAATTTCAAACCTTATTCATCAAGGGAGCAAGTTTAAAAATTCTGAAGATTTTGATAAATTTAAAATCTGGTTGGAAAATTTGGAATATGAAAAATTTAAACTTCCAAAGCCCGACATTGTACTGTATTTATCAATGCCGTTTGAAGAAAGCTCAGCTTTAATTAAAAATCGTGAAAAGAAACTCGCACAAAATGATATTCACGAAAAAAACACAAATTATTTAAATCAAACCGCCGATTTTGCCGAAAAGCTCTCCTTAAAAGACGGCTGGACAAAAATAAAATGCAGTGAAGACGGCATTTTACGTTCAAGAAATGATATTCATGCGCAAATTATGAATGAGATCCGAAGGATTTTAAAATGAATGTAAACTTAACAAATTGCTACGTAATAGAAGGATCGAAAGACAAGGTTCAAAAATGGAGCCGTGAGTTTTTAAAAAAGAATTTCAGAATAGAAAGCATAAAAAGCACTACAGATGTACTTTCTGTAAATTCAGATGATTTTAAGGTGTCGGATGCAAAAAAACTCATAAGCGACATTTTTATAACTCCCAAACACAAATTTAAAATAGTTATTTTTCATAACGCCGATAATCTCAATGAATTTGTACAAAATGCACTTTTAAAAACGCTTGAAGAACCGCCCGAATATGCGGTATTTATCTTTGAAGTAAAAAACAAACTTTCTCTTCTGGAAACCGTCCTGTCACGTTCAACTCATTATTTTATCGGTTTTGATGAAAAAGTCCCGAACGTGGAGTATGAAAAATATCTTAATGCGGCTAAAAATAAAGATTTTACATTATGTGACATGATAACAGGCGATTATAAAAACAGCCGCAAAGAACTTGTTCATTTCCTGAACGATTTTTATGAATATATAGTTTTTAAAATGGATTGTGATATAAAGGCAAATAAATATAAAGAAATCGAATTTTTTATTCAAATAACAACTTTTTTAAACACGGCGATCAACCAAATAAATGCGAACGCTAATATTTTTGCTTGTATAAACGCCTTGTTTTTAAACATAATGGAGGAATACGATGATAAATATTGTAGGGGTTCGTTTTGACCAGACCAACAAAGTATATTATTTCGACTCGGTTGACTATGAATGTAAAGAGGGCGACGGAATAATAGTTGAAACCGTACGCGGAATAAAATACGGCTACGTAAAAGTCGCAACGCACCCTATAGATGAAAATACCGTGTCTTTCGGCTTAAAGCCCATAATCCGCCTAGCCACGGAGGAAGATAAAATCCAAAATCGGAAAAATACCGAAGATGCTCTTTCGGCTATAGAAATATTCAATGAAAAAGTTAAATGCAGGAATTTGGAAATGAATTTGGTGGAAGTCGAATATTCTTTCGACAGAAGTAAACTGATATTTTATTTCACATCCGAGGGCAGAGTCGATTTTCGTAAACTTGTAAAAGACTTGGCGTCGGTTTTTCACGTAAGAATAGAACTCAGACAGATAGGCGTACGGGATGTTGCACGTAAACTTAGCGGTTATGGGTGTTGCGGCAGAAAATTATGTTGTTCGTCGTGGCTTGGCGAATTTCATCAAGTTTCAATCAAAATGGCAAAAGATCAAAACCTTTCCTTAAATCCGTCCAAAATTTCCGGAGTATGCGGAAGACTTTTATGTTGTTTAAGCTACGAACAACCGACCTATGAAGCTTTAATTCAATCTATGCCGAGTATCGGATCGAAAGTTAAAACGACCGACGGCACAGGTTTTGTCGTGGAAACGGACTTACTTAAATCTCAAGTAAAAGTACAGTTTAAAAGTAAGAAGGACGATTCCATAAAATATGTAAACTACGACCTCTCAGATATAAAAATACTTAACAAATTACCGGAGGAAAGATGATTAACCTTTATGACGGAGAAACGATAGACGATCTTAATTTAAAGGGGCTTAAAATAATTCAAAAAAAAGGTGATTTCAGATTCGGTACGGATGCGGTGTTGCTTGCAAATTTTTCAAAAGTAAAAAGCAAAGAAATCGGAGTGGAACTTGGGAGCGGTTCGGGGATAATCTCCACCATAGTTTTGGCTAAAAGTGCTTGCCGACATATTTACGGAATAGAAATACAGGATTCTGTCGCTGAAAGATCCGTAAGAAGTCTTAAAATGAACGGTTTGGAAGATAGATTCACGGTATATTGTTGTAACTGGAAAGATGCTTATAATTATATCGACAAATTTTCCGCCGATTTTGTAATATCCAACCCGCCGTACGTAAAAAATACCGGAATTAAAAACATAGAAAAAAACAAACTTATTTCAAGACAGGAAACTACGGGCGGTGTGAGCGAACTTTTTGAAGTTGCGGGGATGCTCCTCAAAAACGGCGGAAATTTTTTTCTGGTGCACAGACCCAGTCGCTTATGTGATATTTTTTCGGTATGTAGAAATTTTAACCTCGAACCTAAAGAAATGCGGTTTGTCCACCCTTCATACGGCAAAGCGCCGAACATGGTACTCATCCGATTTGTAAAATTCGGGGGTACGGACTTAAAAATTTTAAATCCCCTTTATATTTACTCACAAAACGGAAAATATACGGACGAAATCGAAGAAATTTATTCATCGACCGTGTTGGCGGAGGAATAGTATGCTGTATATATGCCCTACCCCGATTGGAAATCTAGAAGATATAACGCTTAGAACGATAAAAGTGTTACAGAGCGTCGACGTTATAGCCTGCGAAGATACACGCCATAGCATGATTTTGCTTAATCATCTCGGTATAAATAAAAAAACTGTAAGTTTACACGAACACAACGAACGCAAAAAAAGCGCTCAGATTGTTGAAATGCTTAAAACGGGACTAAACGCAGCATATATTTCTGATGCCGGAATGCCTTGTATATCCGATCCCGGATTTATACTCCTAAATGAAGTTAAAAAAGCTAATCTGCCCTACACAGTTTTACCGGGAGCCTCGGCGCAGGTCACGGCGTTTGTAGGCGCAAACGTATCGGACAAAGGATATTTTTTTGTGGGATTTCTCCCCTACTCATCAAAAGACAGAACTGATTTTTTACAAACGTATAAAAACTTTGAATTTCCGATAATAATATACGAAGC
>CAMYCP010000142.1 GCA_947254385.1 uncultured Filifactor sp.
AAAAAACTCGTAGACGCACTTCAAAGCGAAGATACAAAAAAATTCATCGAAGAAACATATAAAGGCGGAGTAATACCGGCTTTTTAAAAATTTTTATAATTTTTGTATTTTTCTGATATATTTCTTAATTTTTGTGATATAATCGTAGGAAAAATATCAAAGGAGGAATTTATTATGAAAAAAAGAATTTTACCAGTTTTGGCGGTAATTTTGCTGATGGCTCTCTTTACTTCCTGCGGTAAAAAAGCCGAAACCGAGCCGACCGCACAAACGGACGAAAATCCGGCTACGACGGAACCTGCTGAAAAACCTGCGGACGAAACGGGAGAAAAAAATAATGTGACTTTAAAAGTAGGCGCATCGCCTATTCCGCACGAAGAAATTTTAAAAGCGATACAACCGAAACTTGCAGAAGAAGGCATAAATCTTGAAATCGTAACGTTTACCGACTATGTGCAACCCAATGCCGCACTCACCGATAAACAACTCGATGCCAACTTTTTCCAACATCAACCCTATCTTGACAGCTATAACAAAAGTAACGGCACGGACTTGGTTTCAGCGGGAAATGTTCACATAGAACCTCTGGCTCTCTATTCCAAAAAATACACAAGCCTCGATAAATTGCCGGACAAAGCGACTATAGCCATCCCGAACGACCCGACCAACTGCGGGCGGGCGCTCTTACTCTTGGCATCCAAAAACATCATTACGCTTAAAGATCCGACCGCACTTGAAAGCACCGAAAAAGACATCGACCAAAATCCTCATGGCTTTGTATTCAAACCCCTTGAAGCGGCAATGCTCCCGCGTACCTTGGAAGAAACCGACGCCGCCGTTATAAACGGCAACTACGCCATAGAATCCGGACTTACTCCGACTACCGATGCACTTCCTCTCGAAGAAGGACAGGACGCACGTGTAATAGAAGGCGCAGACTCTCCTTATGCCAACATTATCGTCGTACGCAGCGAAGATAAAGACAACGAAAATATCAAAAAACTCGTAGACGCACTTCAAAGCGAAGATACAAAAAAATTCATCGAAGAAAAATACAAAGGCGGAGTAATCCCCGCATTTTAGTTTTATAATACGTTTCTTGACATGAAAAAAATTATGTATTATCATAAATTTGTGATATACTCATTCAAATATGGTGACGTGATTTTTTACGATATTTCATATTCTTAAACGGCTTTTAAAATTGCACTCCCGTCCAAACGGGAGTCAATTTTTTACATAGATACAAAAGGAGAAAGAAAATGAAAACTTATACGGTTGGAGAAATATATTCAGATAAAATAAAGCCGAAATACCCGTGCTTTTGGGATATGACGGAAGACGGATCATATCTTGAAGTATATATTGAAAATCCGACATCTGAACGTCTGGCGGAATACATGACCGATAAAATAGACGTCAAAGTCGTGTTTTTGGATAATGTCATATATATGTTGTTTAAATTTGAAAATGAACCGTGGATTTACTTTCCGACGATAGTAACGCAAAGCAACGAATATATGTTTCCTCTGCCGGAAAACGGGTGTTATACGTGCAATATAACACTGTTCGACTTTGAAACCGGCAAAGCGCTCGCCAACATGGCTACCGAATTCGATAAAGATTTCAGCAAACTCCTGCAATACACCATGGCATATCAAAGACGTACATTCGTAACCGAATTTCACATTCAGGAAAGTGAAGGAATGTACAACATCACAGACCTTCTAAACGGCTCCGTCAAATGGAAAAATTTTATAGAAGATCAATGGCGTGAACTGGAATATGAATAGGATAGGGTTGTAAACCGCTTTATTTATTTTCCCTTATATCGTGAAAAAATTATTCCCGTATAATTTTAAATTTTCAACAACAACACCGGCATATTACGTACAATTTGCGTATTATGTCGGTGTTGTGTTATAATGTGTATGATTTAGTAAAATTGTAATTTATGGAGAAAATTTATGCACTCACCTCACGGGAAACTCGTAGGCGTTATCGGCGGAATGGGACCTTTAGCGACCGTTTATTTTGCTCAAAGAATAATATTTTTTACCCCCGCAAAATGTGATAGCGACCACGTACCCTTAATAATCGACAATCGTCCGGACATTCCGGATCGTACGGCATTTTTGGAGGGAAAAGGAGAATCCCCCTTGCCTTATCTTAAAAGATCGATACACACCTTACAAAACGCCGGTTGTAAAATTCTCGTCATGCCGTGCAACACCTCGCATTATTTCATCAAAGAACTGCAGGAAGAATCGGATGTTCCGATTATAGATATGGTGGAAGAAACCGTCAAAGAAGTAAAAAAACGAAATCTTTCGGGAAAAATTGCACTTATAGCCACACGCGGGACTTATCTTGCCGGAATATATGACAAAATTGCAGAAAAAAAGGGCGTGAGCATAATAAAGCCGAACAACTCGGAACAAGAGAAGATAATGGAATTTTTGTATGATGTAAAATCGGGTCAAAAAGTAAACTCGGACGATTTTAAAAACTTACTTGACGACATTTCATCATCCAAAGTCACACATTTCCTTTCGGGTTGTACGGAAGCACCCATTCTCTTTAAAAACACCGGAGTTGATTATCCCGTACTGGATGCGGGTGACATTTTAGCTAAAAAGGCAATTGAAATGTCTTTGGGAATAAAGCTGTAAAATTTATTTGAGTATAAGAAAGGTAAGAATATGAAAAAACATACGTTCAAAATAGTATTTACCTTGATATTTTTGTGTTTGCTATTAGTCTCGTGTGGCGGAAAAGTCAACCCTCCGGTTGAAAAACCTCCCGAAAATCCGCCGAAACCCACACCTGATTTAAAACTCGAAGACTTCTTCTATACAGAAGAAGAACCCGTTTACTATCACGGCTCCGCCGAATTCGGATACGAAGAAGAATATCAGGGAGATTCAAGCGAAGAAGACAAAATAATCAAAAACTATTCAGGGTACATGATAGACGGCGAAGGAGACGATCCGGAAGACCGTAAATTTACCAAAACCGTAACTTTAAGCGGAAAACCGGGTATACGCGAAGTTTCGGTATCATATCAAAAAAACAAACTGTTCGGGAGATTTCAGTCCGCTACATTATTTAACACCATAATAGAAAATAAAATCGTCCTGAAAGAACCCGTAATTAAAGGTACAAACTGGACGCAAAATTTCGTGTACGCCGGCAAGACACATACCTGTAAATCCATAATAACAAAGGTACAACCGGACTCAGTCACGGTACTTACGACCGTAGATCCGATAGATGACTTTTTCGGACAGACTTATGAAGAAGAAATGACCTTTACCGTCGGCAAAGGACTCACATCTTACGGAGGACTGTATCCGTTGTCATACTTCTCCTCATCGGACGGCATGACGGAAGAAGACTATCATTTTACGTATTCACGAGTTGAAAAATGACAAAAAAGAGTTTTTCCATCTTAACGGATGAAAAAACTCTTTTTTTGTTTTCTTTATAAACCATCACTTTATTTTACGTTACGGTTTTTGTGAAATCCGTTTTTTATATTTGCAAATATATACAAAAATTGGTATATTATAGATA
>CAMYCP010000143.1 GCA_947254385.1 uncultured Filifactor sp.
AAATATAAGTTGATAAAAATTAAGAAAATAAAATTTTAAACATTTTAAAATTAATATTTTATTTTTTAGAGGTTTCCAAAAATTTATTGCATTATTTAAAGGCTGAGAGGTAAATAAAAAACGGAGGTAGAATGAACCAACTTGTATATGTAGTAGATTTTGGCGGACAATACTGCCGTCTTATTTCACGTATAGTACGTGAAAATCATGTCTATTGTGAAATCATACCGAGCGAAAATTTACTTGAACGTATCGACAAAAAACGCCCCCACGCCATAATTTTTAGCGGTGGGCCTGAAAGTGTAACTGAATATGGACACCAAAGCGTTGCAGCCGACATCTTTAACCAAGGCATCCCCGTACTTGGAATATGCTATGGAATGCAGCTTATAGCGAGCGTTCTCGGGGGAGAGGTTACACCTGCGCCTAAGGGCGAATATGGAGCAGTTGAGATAGAGTGCAACGAAAGTCCTCTATTTAGAGAAATACCCGAAAAATTCACCTGCTATATGAACCATAACGACAGCGTGAGCGAACGTCCGGAGGGATTTCGCATAGCGGCATCGACAAAACTTTGCCCCATCGCCGCAATGGAAGATCGTGAACGCAGAATTTACTGCGTGCAATTTCATCCCGAAGTAAAACACACCGAATACGGAGAAAAAATAATAACCAACTTTTTGTTTGAAATAGCGAAACTTGACGGAGATTTTACTTCCGACTCGTTTATAGAAGATAAGATAAACGAAATCAGAGAAACCGTCAAAGATAAAAAAGCCCTGTGTGCACTTTCGGGCGGAGTTGATTCATCGGTTGCGGCGCTCATTATGTATAAAGCAATCGGCAAAAACTTAACCTGCATATTCGTAGATCACGGTCTGCTTAGAAAAGGCGAAAGTGAAATGGTCGAAAAAGTATTTAAAGAAACGTTTGACATTCCGCTGATTAAAATAGACGCATCACAAAGATTTTTAGACAAACTCAAAGGCGTAACCGACCCCGAACAAAAACGCAAAATAATCGGAACGGAATTTATCCGTGCATTTGAAGAAGAATCTGACAAACTTAAAGACATAGAATTTTTGGTACAAGGCACAATATATCCCGACGTAATTGAAAGCGGCTCGGGCAAATCGGCAACCATAAAAAGCCATCACAATGTGGGAGGACTGCCTAAAAACATCAAGTTTAAAATTATAGAACCTCTTAGAGAACTGTTTAAGGATGAAGTCAGAGCGACAGGGCTTAAACTCGGCATACCCGAAAAAATGATATTTAGACATCCCTTTCCCGGTCCCGGACTTGGAATAAGAATACTTGGCGAAGTTACAAAAGAAAAATGCGACATTTTAAGAGAGGCGGACGCCATCTACAGAGAAGAACTCGAAAAAGCCGACCTTATGAATAAAATCTGGCAGGCGTTTGCAGTTCTTACAGGAGTAAAAACGGTAGGCGTAATGGGAGACGAACGCACATACTCCTACGCCGTAGCCTTAAGAGCGGTAACGAGTACGGACGGCATGACGGCAAAAGTATATCCGATACCCCACGACGTCCTGTTTAAAACCGCCAACCGCATAGTGAATGAAGTTAAAGGCGTAAACCGTGTAGTATATGACATCACAAGCAAACCACCGGCAACTATCGAATGGGAATAGTAGCAAAATTTTCTAAAATGGCGTGATTACAAGATATAAAGAGAATGATAAATGGCTTCTGGTACTCAAATGGTACTGAAAGTAAAAAAAAATAAATTGAATAATAGTTCCAAGTGGTTTACATTTGGACAAAAAATTAGACCGTAGTTAAAAGCTGCGGTCTTTTTGCCTACATATTACGAGGATTAATTTATTTTGACATCTCCAATGGCTACTTTCAAATGCAACAAATAATATAAACCAGATTGTAAAAGCCACTAATACAACTGGAATTATTTATAAGCAAGATATTGAATCAATGAATAAACAGATAGAAAAATTATCAAAAGAAATTTGGGATATACATTCCCTTTTATTAAGAAAGAAATAAGATGTATAAGTTTATAGAGCTGTCTATACGTACAGTTGTAGAAACTTATTTTATTTGATATAGTGTATATGTTTATGTGGAGGTCAAATAATGAGCAATGAAATTATATTTATGATAAATGAAGTTCTTAATGAAAAAAATATTAGCAAAAATTGGCTAGAAAAAAATGCTAATTTACAAAGAAGTCAATTAAACTCTTATGCAAATAATAAAGTAAAACGAATAGATCTTGATGTATTATCAAGAATTTGTATAGCGCTAAATGTCGAAGTTGGCGATCTTATTAAATTGCAAAGAAATAAAGGAGAACTTTAAATGGAATCAAAAGTAATAGTTATACCTGAAGGCAAGGTATGTGATTATATAGATGGAAAATTTAGAAAAGATACGCCGGAAGAATATGTACGTCAAACTATTGAAAAAAGACTAATAAACGAACATAAATATAATCGTGATCAAATAAGCATTGAATATGCAGTTCAAATCGGTTCTGGTAAAAAGAGAGCTGATATAGTTATATTTCCTGATGAAAAAGTTGATAAAATACAAGAAAATATAAAAATTATTATTGAATGTAAAAGCGAAAAAATTGAAGCAAGTAACTCTAAAGATGGGGTCGCTCAATTAAAATCATATATGTCAGCTTGTTCCAATGCAGAATGGGGCATGTGGACAAATAGTAAAGAAAAGTTTGTATTCAAAAAATATATAGATGATTCAGGATCTATACAATTTATGGACTATAATGACATTCCATCAGCTGATGGAAGCTTAGATGATATTAATAGACCTAAAAGAACGACTTTAAAAAATGCATCAGATGACAACTTGTTATTTACATTTAAGACATGTCATAACCATATTTATGTAAATGAAGGAATGCAAAAACAACCTGCATTTTTTGAACTTTTAAAAGTTATTTTTTGTAAAATTGAAGATGAGAGAAACATTCCAAAACCATTAGAATTTTATGCAACAAGTGAAGAAAGATCTAATGGGGACGGTCAATTAACTGTAAAAAACAGGATAGAAAAAATATTTGAAAGAGTAAAAAAAGAAAAGAAAAATGCAAAAATTTTTGAAGCAAATGATGGAATAAATCTTCATCCAAGAACACTACCCTATATAGTAAGTGAATTACAAAAATATAGTTTATTAAATACAAGAATAGACATAAAGGGAAAAGCATATGAAGAAATAGTTGGTGCTAACCTCAGGGGCGATCGTGGTGAATTTTTCACACCCAGAAATATAATGCAGATGGTTGTTGAAATGATCAACCCTACTATTGATGAGAAAGTTTTGGACTCATCTTGCGGAACGGGAGGATTTGTTGTAACTGCAATGACTCATGCCATGAAGCAATTAAGATCCGAATTTACAGAAGATATTGGGAAAGATAGAGAAAACTGGAATGATTATGAAAAGAAAGTGTTCCAAGATAAAATTTCTGATATGGCAAAAAATAACTATTTTGGATTTGATATAAATCCAGATTTAGTAAAAGCGACAAAGATGAACATGGTTATGAATAATGATGGCA
>CAMYCP010000144.1 GCA_947254385.1 uncultured Filifactor sp.
GTACTCGGTATATTTTTAGACTGGTTAAATATCGGCCAAAATCAATATAGAAATTCATATTTATAGGTTTATATTTGTTTACGTGCATTTTTAAAAGCTGATAAAAATCAAAAAATTTGAATTAAAAACATTGTAAAATCAACATTTCATTTTTTGAGAATGATTTTTTATATATTACTTTATGTTAAAGATGTAAAATTAAGATTATTGTATTTTTTAAAAATAGAATCGGGAGGTTTATATGCCTAATCGACGAACGCAACGTATCGGAGAAGAAATAAAAAGGCTTTTAGGACAAATGCTCACGGAAGGTGAAATAAAAGACAGTCGTATACGTAATTGTAAGGGACTTATTACGATAACAGCAGTAGAAGTTGTAAGAGATCTTAAATATGCCACCGTATATGTAAGTGTAATGGGTGGAAGTTATAGAGACGTAATTGACGGCTTTAAAAGTGCATCAGGATATTTACGCAAGTTAATAGGAGAAAATATTGACCTTAGATATACGCCGGAGCTTATATTTAAAGAAGATCACTCAACTGAGCAGGCAATAGAAATGTCCAAAAAAATTGACGAACTTAAAGAAAAAGAGGAAATGAAAAGTGAAGAATAATAAATTATACGATCTTATAAATAAGTATAATACTGTTGTTATATGTTCGCATATAGGCCCTGACGGAGATAACATAGGCTCGTCGTGTGCTTTAAAACGTCTTTTTAAGAATATGAAAAAAACGGCTTACTATGTAATGGACGATGAAATGCCTACAAATATGAAATTTTTATACGATATTGAACAACCGGTTAAATCTTCAGATATTATTTCTGAAATAAAAAATAAAAAATACTTATTCATAGGTTTGGACAGCGGCAACAAAAATCGTTTAAAGTGCGATAAAATTATTATTGAAAATGCTTCATATATAATAAATATCGATCATCACGCAAGTAATGAAGGTTATGGAGATGTAAGTATAGTAAATCCGAATATTTCCTCGACGTGTCAGCTCGTGTATGAAATAATAAAAGAAAAATATGCAGACTTTATAGATCCTTTTGTAGCAACATCGTTATATACCGGAATAGTTACCGACTCCGGGAATTTTATGTTCGATTGCGCCGATTCTAAGACTTTAAATATTGCGGCCGAACTTTTACGATTCGGAGCAAATAAAGCGGAAATATCGGAAAAAGTCTTCAGGAGCAACAGTTTAGGATATCTGAAACTTTTATCCGTTGCACTTAAAAATATTCAAATTCATGAAAAGATTGCTTTGATGAGTTTGGATTTTGAAACTATAAAGTCGTGTGGCATAGCGTACAACGATATTGAAAATATAGTAAATTACGCTATAAATATAGACGGTATAAAAGTAGGATTACTTGTTAAAGAAAAATCTCCCGGAGATAATAAAGTATCCCTTCGCTCAAAGGGCGACTTCGATGTATCGACTATAGCACAAGTTTTTGGTGGAGGGGGACATAAAAATGCGTCCGGATGTACTATAAAGGGCGACTTTAAAGATGCGCTAAAGCGGGTTTTAGATGTTTCAAAGGAGAAATTTAACAGTTGGACGGCTTTTTAAATGTATTAAAACCAGCGGGAATGACATCACACGATGTAGTATCGGTTTTACGCCGAATATATCCCGGAGAAAAAATCGGACACTGCGGCACGCTCGATCCGAACGCCGCCGGAGTTTTGCCGGTAGGCGTGGGGCGGGGTGTAAAATTCAGTCAGTGGCTTTTAAAAGATAAAAAAACCTATATAGCAAAAATAAATTTCGGTAAAAAAACAGAAACCATGGATTGCTATGGTGAAGTTATACGTACATCATATATAAACGATTTCAGTGATGATAAATTAAATGAAGTTTTAAACTCATTTTTAGGAAATCAAATGCAAATTCCGCCCAAATATAGCGCTCTTAAAATAGGCGGTAAAAAAATGTATCAGCTTGCAAGAAAAGGAATGGAAATATCAGACATACCGAGTCGAAATATAATAATATACGATATCTCACTAATTCAGCGTACGACAAATAAAATTATGATAGAGGTAACTTGTTCCGCAGGCACATATATAAGGACTTTAGCCGAAGATATAGGTAAAAAACTTAACAATGACGCATATTTAGGCTTATTGATAAGAGTTCGGTCGGGGGATTTTAAAATAGAAGATTCTTTTACACCGGAAGAGATTAAAGACGGAAAAAGTTCTATTATATGTATTGAAGACGCTTTAAATCGTTTTCCAAAATATATGATTACGGAAGGCTATAAGCATTATATAAACGGCTTAAAAATAAAAATACGGGATTTTGCGGGCGAAAACGGAATATATCAAGTTTATGACAAATATCATAATTTTATAGGACTTGGAGAAATAAGTGCGGTATCAGGGGATTTTTTTCTTAAAAATATAAAACAGGTAAATATTCATTAGGGGTGACTTATTTGAATTTCAGTGAATACATGGACAAAGTTACTATAGATTGTGATACGGTTGTAACGGTCGGAAGTTTCGATGGAGTACACAAAGGACATCAAAAGTTATTTGATGCCGTTTTACAAATTTCAAAGCTCAATAATCTTAAAAGTGTAATATTTACCTATTCCAATCATCCTATGGCGTTTGTTACACATAAGGAAGTAAAATATTTAACGGAAATAAAAGAGAGAGATGAACTTTTAAAAAAAATCGGAACGGATATAGTTTTATCTTTGCCGTTTGATGAAACTATAATGAATATGACAAGTGAAGAATTTATAACCGATATACTCGTAAAAAAACTTCACTGCAAATTTTTAATAATAGGTGAGAATGCCGTTTTAGGCAAAAATGGAACCGGAAATGGCGAAGTTTTAAAAAGAGAGTGTAAAAAGCACGGAATTGAATTTATAAGTCTGCCTCTCCTGTTTATAGACGGAAAAAAAGTATCCAGCACGGCTATAAGAAATATGATAATGGACGGAGATATAGAAGGAGCAAACTTATTTTTAGGCAGACCCTACTTAATCTCGGGGGAAGTTGTGCACGGCGAACAAAACGGCAGAAAGATAGGATATCCCACCGCAAATATAAGATATATTCCAAATCTTGTCGTGCCGTCTTTTGGAGTTTATGCCGTGATTGTAGAACTTGAAAATAAAAAATATGTCGGAGCTTGCAACGTAGGCACAAATCCAACCGTGAGCGACAACAAAACAATAAAAATAGAAGTGCATATTATAGGATATGAGGGAAATCTTTACGGAAAAAATATTCGGCTTTATTTTATAAAAAAAATCAGAAATGAGTGTAAATTCGATTCTATGGACTATTTAATGAGACAGATAACGTCCGATAAGAGTACAATTATTGAAATAATGAAAGATAAGCGATATACAACTATATGATATTATGAAGTTTCATATTAAAAACCTTAATAGATGAAATATTTTCAGACGAATAAATTTTTCCATCTGTTGTTATCATTATTTAAAATCATTAGAAAATACAATTTTTAGAAGTTTTTTACAAATTTTGGGGTGAAAAAGTTGATAT
>CAMYCP010000145.1 GCA_947254385.1 uncultured Filifactor sp.
GGACATGATAAACTTAGTATGAGTTATATTATTCGGAAAGGAATTTAAAATGAAAAAAATTACTGTTTTGATGTGTCTGTTTTTTTTGATTTTCTTACCCTCAAATTGTTTTGCCGATAATTCAAACAATGGAGTGTATATCGTCGACGGCAATAAGAAAACTTTATCTTCAACCGGAATTTATATTAACGATAAAATCTACGGAGCGAGCGTATTACCGGCGCTTAACATAGACGGCAGAATATATATGGCATCCAGAGATGTTGCGACCTTGACAAATGCCAACATAAGTTTTGATAAAAAAAGTAAGCAGGTCATCATACAAAAAGACAACAACAAAATAATAATGAAACAAGGCGAAAGCAAATGCACGATAAACGGTACAAAAACTTCTCTTCCTAAAGGCTGTAAGGTTTACAATGTAAATCAATATACAGTCTTACCTATAGGATTTATAAGTGCACAAACCGGTCTTAATGTGGCCTATGACAATTTTGCCAAAACCGTACGTATAACGGAAAAGTCCGATTTAAAAGCAACCGACCTTATAAACATCGCATCCGAAACCGATACAAAAGACAATAAAAATAAGCCGGCAAAGACGGACGATATAAAGAAAAGCGAGAATAAAAAAGAAGAAAACACCGACTACTTAAGAGAACTGTCCGTATCTCAGGAAAACAACAAAACACTCTTTAAATACTCAATTATTTTAAGTGATACAGTAAATTATGATGTCGTTCTCAATAAAAATGTTGTAAAAGTAAGTGTAAAAAACTCAAAGTTAAAAAACAAATTTATAAATAAACTTTACGACAAGGATGAATTTATAAATTTTGTAAATTATGAATATGACGATAAAAATAAAATTTCGGAATTTGTAATAGAAATAAATCCCGATATCGACATGAAAAAAGTAAATATATCCAAGAACAATCGTGGAATCGTCATTTCATATAAAGTAACGGTACAAAAAACTGAAATTTTCCACTATGAAACCGGAAGAAGTATATCCACTCTCACAATACCGTTGAAAACTTCAAGCGTTATAAATTCATTTAATGAAGACGGTAAATTTATAATAAAAGTCCCGCATTCACTACTTCCTACCGAAAATTACGATTTTACGCCTGAAAAAAATGATAGAAACGTAACTTCTATACAAGCGTACGAGGAAGGAGACGAGACTGTAATAAATGTACTCTTAAAAGATCGTGTCTCATGTAAAGTAGTAAAAGACGGAAGTGACGGAACAATAATTGTGGATTTTGTAAAAGGAAACCATGAACCGCCTAAAATATATTTAGATCCGGGACATGGAGGAAAAGATAGCGGAGCGGTCGGCAACGGTATATACGAAAAGGATGTGGTTTTGCCTGTATCTTTAATGCTTGCCGATAAACTCAGAAACGCCGGGTATGAAGTTATAATGTCGAGAGATTCCGACACATATCCGACGCTCGAACAGAGAGCGGCGGAGGCAAACGATTGTGATGCCGATATTTTTATCAGCATACACGCAAATTCTGCAGATAAAAATTCAAGTGCTTACGGAGTGGAAACATATTATTATTCGGGAGATGACAGTAAAAAGATAGCCAACTTGGCTTTGAAAGAATTAGTGGCATCGACAGGCTCATCTGACAGAGGATCCAAAAAAATGGGTTATTTGGTAATCAAACGAACCTATATGCCTGCAACTCTCTTAGAGCTAGGTTTCATTTCCAACCCTAAAGAGGCGAAAGATTTAAACAGTCCTGAATATCAGGAAAAATGTGCCGATGCTGTATTTACGGCAATAAACACTTATTTCGGAAGGTAATAAAATGAGTAAAAATGATAATGAAATGAGAAAAATTACAATAACTACAGACGTTAATAAATATGCAGAGGGAAGCACTCTGATAAGCTTCGGTGATACGACGGTTTATTGCACGGCAAGCGTAGAAAATAAAGTGCCGATATTTCGTAAAAACACGGGTTTGGGTTGGTTAAGCGCCGAATATTCGATGCTTCCTCGAGCAAATTTGAACCGCAAAATGCGTGACAGCGTTAGAGGAAAGATTGACGGCAGATCTTTAGAGATACAAAGACTGATAGGCAGATCATTAAGAAGCGCCGTAGATTTTTCAATTTTAGGAGAACGCAGTATTTTTATAGATTGTGACGTTTTGCAGGCGGACGGAGGAACACGTACCGCCGCTATAACCGGAGGATTTGCGGCACTTGCCTTATCTTGTAAAAAATTGTATCTAAACGGCGTTTTACCGGCATTTCCACTTAAAAACATGATAGCCGCCGTAAGCGTCGGAATATTGAAAGATAAAAAAATTTTGGATTTATCCTACGAAATCGACTCAAACTCCGATGTAGACATGAACTTTGTCATGAATAACGATTATAAAATAATAGAAATACAAGGTACTGCCGAAGGCAATCCTTTTTCACCTGAAGAAATGAATGAGCTGTATACTTTGGCAAAAAAAGGGTGCATGGAGATATTTTTTGAAATGGAAAAAGTGCTTGGAGAAGATATGAAAAGGCTTTTTGCGGGAGAAGACATAAGAAAAAAGATCGACACGGAATTATGCGTAAAAACATATGTAAAAGATGAACTTTCCAAAAATGACGGGAAGTTGGATTTGGTTGTTTCTACTGGAAACTTGCATAAGCTTTCGGAAATAAAAAAAATATTAAAAGATATGCCTTTTAATATTTTAAGTATGCACGATGTAGGATTGTACGGTAGCAAAATAGAAGAAACGGGAGACACATATGAGGAAAACGCACTTATAAAAGCTGAATTTGTATGTGAAAAAACAGGTAAAATTACAATTGCCGATGATTCCGGTTTATCCGTAGATGTACTTGCAGGAGCGCCGGGGGTTCATTCCGCACGATATGCGGGAGAACCGTGCGATGATGAAAAAAACAACGAAAAACTTTTGAAAAATTTAGCCGATATTCCTGAAACTATGCGAGAAGCTAAATTTATTTCAGTAATAGCACTTGTTTTTCCGAACGGAGAAAAACGACTCTTTAAAGGTGTAACATACGGAAATGTAGGTTTTCAGCCGAAAGGGGACAACGGTTTCGGATATGACCCTTTATTTATAGTTAAAGATAAAAATAAAACCTATGCTGAAATGAGCGATGAAGAAAAAAACACTTTAAGCCATAGATATAGAGCGATGAAAAACATGATGAAATATTTTAAAAAAATAAATTTGTAATGAACGATACTCTATTTTTGAATACGCAAACTACAGGTTTTAATTATAAACGTGACAAAATAATATCAATAGGACTTCTCTACTTTCAAAGTGACAATTATTCAATAAAACAGTTTTTTTCCTGCGACGGAAAGGAAGAAAATTTAACGGATCAATTTATGGATTTTATGAAACAAAATGAATTTTCAAATCTTGTCACGTACAACGGCAAGAGCTTTGACCTGCCGTTTATAAATTATAAGATTAAAAAGTACGGATTTTTACAAGGTTTAAGATATAATAATCACTTTGATTTATAT
>CAMYCP010000146.1 GCA_947254385.1 uncultured Filifactor sp.
AAAGTCTTTTACCCATCTTGTTATTATTGATGGGTTGTTTATCTTTAATTCATTTGCTAGGCTTTGATAGGACATTTCTCCTGTTAAGTACAATTTTACTACATTTAACTTAAATTCTAAAGTGTATTGTGTATTTTCTCTTTTTACTTTTATTCCTTCATAGCCTTGTGATTTGTATGCATTTACCCATATTTTAATCACGGATTCATTTGGTATGCCATACTTATCTGATAAATATTTATATGAGATGTTTGTTTCTAAATATTCTTTTACTACTTTCATTTTGAATTCTGTGCTATATTTTGCCATTAAAAAACTGACCTCCTCTAGTTAGTTTTTTGGTCTAACTTTTGGGGGTCAGTTCACCGAAATAGCCGTTTTTATTTTGATAACGTATTATACACAAGAAATTACTGAATTTTCATACTATTCTCTAACAGAGATATTATTTATATTTATCATGACCGTTACTTTAGAGTTTTATTAATTGCCGCGCCTTTTAAAAAGCACTCTACGGCTAATTTATGTTGAAGAGTTATTTCTCAAATATTGAATATACTTCGAACTAAGCGAGTAGGGAAAGTAGCACTAAAGCATTACAAAATTAATTATTTTTCTATCGATTTTCAGTATAAGTAATACAACTTTATTATAAATTTTGCTTAAGATTGCATACTGCGTTTTAAAAGCAAATCGGTATTAAAAGTAAGCACGTAATCTATCTTGCCCGCGGTGTCCAAAGTACGGGTTTTTTCTTTCTAAGTGTCTTGGGTACGGATATCAGGCGTTGATTTTCGGATCCTCTAAACAGTAACATCAAACTTTTTTTACTCAAGATAAACCGCCCGTCCACAAGTACGTCCAAGTTAGATAAAAATTTGAGCGTATATTCGTCGCTTCGCTTTAAAAGTTCTTCCACGGTAAAACCGCTATAACTCCAGAGTGAATATCCTTTGAGCTTAAGTTTGGAGGAAAGAAAGAAAAGCGCCTCACATTGCATGAAAGGTTCTCCGCCCGAAAATGTAACTCCCGTTATGGACGGGTCTAAAATTATGTCGTCGTATATTTCATCGGTATCTTTCCACGTTCCGCCGCCAAAATCATGCGTGCCGGGGTTGTGACACCCCGGACAATGATGCGGACAGCCTTGAGTAAATATTACATATCTTAAGCCTTCTCCGTCAACTATGCTGTTTTTTATTATTCCGCTGATTTTGAGTTGTTTTCCCATAATCATTCTTTGCTCATGTTCATGTGTTTAACTCTGTCGTTTACTTCTGATCTTTTAGCGTTGTTAAAACGATCCAAAGTGCCTACGAGGTATCCCGTTATACGTCTTATGCGTTCAAACGGTACATCTCCTTCAGTTCTACCGCAAGCGGGGCAGGTATCGCCTATTATTCCCGTAAAACCGCACACGGGATCTCTATCCACGGGGTGATTGATGCTGCCGTATCCTATGCCCGCATCTTTCATGGCGCGCACGATGGATTCAAATGCTTCGCAATTGTCGGAGGGATCGCCGTCAACTTCAACGTAGCTGATGTGTCCGGCGTTAGTTAAGTTATGGTAAGGCGCCTCTATTTTAATTTTTTCAAATGCAGTTATCGGATAGTATACCGGCACATGGAATGAATTTGTATAATATTCACGGTCGGTTACGCCTTTTATTTTACCGAATTTTTTGCGGTCGATTTTGGTAAATCTTCCGGAGATGCCTTCGGCGGGGGTTGCTATAATGCCGAAATTAAGATGATATTTTTCTGTAGCCTCATCCATGCGTTTTCTCATGTGTTCGATTATTTCATAACCGAGTTTGCGTGATTCTTCGCTTTCGCCGTGATGTTTGCCCGTAAGTGCCACCAAGCTTTCAGCCAAGCCGATAAATCCGATTGTAAGCGTCCCCTGTTTTACGATGTCTTCAAGCGTGTCGTTGAAAGAAAGGTCTTCCGAACCCCTCCATATGCCTTGCCCCATTAAAAACGGGAAATTTTTGACTCTTTTGGCGCATTGTACTTCATATCTTTCAAGCAGTTGATCTATCACTAAGTCTATAACTTTGTCCAAGTCTTTATAAAAACCGTCTATGTCGGTTTTGCCTCCCAAAACCTGTCCGTGTAAAATTCCAAGGCGCGGTAAATTTACCGTGGTAAACGAGAGGTTGCCTCTGCCGTCCGTAAGTTCTTCGCCGCATACGTTGCCCATTACACGGGTACGACACCCCATGTACGCCACTTCGCTTTCGGGTTTTCCTTGAATGTAGTATTGAAGATTAAAGGGTGAGTCCAAAAAACTGAAATTCGGGAAAAGTCTTTTGGAAGATACACGTATCGCAAGGCGGAACATATCGTAGTTCGGATCGGAGGGCGAATAATTGACGCCGTCTTTTACTTTAAATATCAAGATGGGAAATATCGGAGTTTCTCCGTTGCCTAAGCCGCTTTCCTGAGCAAGCAGAAGATTTTTTGTGGCCATGCGTCCTTCGGGCGAGATGTCGGTTCCGAAATTGACGTTTGAAAACGGCACTTGTGCGCCGGCACGGGAATGCATGGTGTTAAGGTTGTGTATGAAAGCCTCCATTGCTTGATATGTTCTGCGATCTGTTTCTTTAACGCTTTCATCATAGATGTATGTTTGTATTCTAAATGCGTCCGCACGTTCCATCTCAAATGCAGATATCATGTCTTCGAGTTCCCCGTCTCTTTCTTCATTGGTACGGTCGAGGTGCAGGGCGTTATTTTTGCGGTCGTCTTCGTCCAAAAATACTTTTATGCTTTCATCGTCGCTTTGAGGAACAGCTATTCGTAGAGATCTCAAAAAGTTTTTGCGGTATACTTTTTTAAATGTTTTTGCAACTCCGGGCGCCATGTCGAAATCAAACATGGGTACGGATTGACCCCCGTGCTGATCGTTTTGATTGGACTGAATTGCAATAGCGGCTAAGGCGGTATAGCTCATTATATCCTGAGGTTCTCTTAAAAATCCGTGTCCCGTGGAAAAACCGTCTTTAAAGAGTTTGCGCAGGTTTATTTGACAACAGGTAAGAGTTCCCATGTTGTAAAAGTCGAGGTCATGAATGTGTATGTCGCCGTTTTCATGTGCCGCGGCGTGTTCTTTTTTCAGCATATATTTTTTGCAAAATTCTTTGGATACGGTACTGCCGTATTGCAACATCGTACCCATAGCGGTATTGCCGTTTACGTTGGCGTTTTCTCTTTTAATGTCGGCTTGTGTCGCATCGGCAAAGGTTATTTCATTTATCTGCCGCATAAGTTTATTTTCTTCTTTTTCATCCGTTGATACGGAAAAACGGTTTTGTATATTCTCCGGTTTATTTTCATGATTTGTATACTTTATGGATTTTAAATATTTTTTCATTTGAACGGTCTCACGCATTTTTAAAGCCTCCATTTATCAATATATTGTATCAATTATAGTTAAAACTTGATTTTTAACACTATATGTAGTGTGCTTATAT
>CAMYCP010000147.1 GCA_947254385.1 uncultured Filifactor sp.
TTGTAGAATCAATATTTTTTTGAGAATAGAGTTTTTAAAAGGTTCCTTAATTAGCTTATTGTTTAATATTTTAATATTCATAGTCAATTATCATGCTGCATTTCTTAACTTGTAAGTATAACTATAAAATAAGAGTTATATTGATGAAAGGATTTTATATGATTGTGCTCGGCATTGATCCCGGATATGCTATAGTCGGCTACGGCATTTTGGATTTTAAATCCGGACATTTTAAAATTTTAGATTTCGGTTCCGTTGAAACGTCCGCCGATGAAAATTTTACGGACAGGATTTCTAAGATATACGAATCTATAAAATTTTTGATAAAAAAATATAATGTTTCGGAAGTTGCCGTAGAAGAATTATTTTTTAACAAAAATAGCAAGACTGCAATAATGGTAGCGGAGGCGCGTGGCGTTATACTTCTGGCTGCAAAAAATGCCGGAGCTGAAATATATGAATATACTCCTTTGCAAGTTAAACAAGGCATATGCGGTTATGGGGCGGCGCCAAAAGCGCAAGTTGAACGCATGGTCAAACTGATACTCAATCTTAAAGAGACACCCAAGCCGGATGATACGGCGGATGCGCTTGCTATAGCGATAAGTCACTGCAACACTTGTAAATTGTCATTACTTTTCAAGGTTAAGTAGGGTTTAAGTTTTTACTTGAAAGAAACGGCATCGGATTTATACAAATAATTAATTTTGCTTTTATAAAGAGAGGAAAATATGATAGGGTTTATAACAGGTACGGTGGAAGATAAAACCGACGGGAACGTATTATTGTCGTGTGGCGGCATAGGCTATGAAATATTCGTATCTGAAAAAACCTCACTGAAAATAATAAAAGGTGAAAAAATAAAACTTTTTACCAAACTCATCGTCAAAGAAGACGATATATCCTTGGCGGGATTTTACTCAAAAAAAGAGCGTGAAATGTTCGAACTTTTGCTTAAAGTCACCAAAGTAGGAACAAAGATGGCATTTGCCGTATTATCCATGTACGATATAGACGAAGTGAAATTGGCAATTTTAAAAAAAGACGTGTCCAAACTTTCCAAAGTTTCCGGAATAGGTAGAAAAACAGCGGAAAGGATTATATTGGAACTTTCGGATAAAATTTCATCTTACGAGATAGATTTTTCCGAAATCGGTGAAAGTGATACGGTACTTGATGAAGATACACTAGAAGCGTTGACAGGACTTGGTTTTTCGCTTGCTGAGGCAAAAGATGCGATACAAAAAATCAAAGCTGAAAATTTAAATCTTGATACGAGTACACTAATAAGTCGTGCCATCTCACTTTTAGGCAGGATATAGGAGAAATCAATGTTTGATGAAGAAAGACTTATAAGCTCCAAATTTCAACTGAACGATAAGGAAAATGAATATAATTTAAGACCGTCATCCTTGGATGAATATATAGGGCAGGAAAAAGTCAAAGAACAACTGGAAATTTTTATTCAAGCGGCGAGATTGAGATGTGAAAGTTTGGATCACGTATTGTTGTACGGCCCGCCGGGCCTTGGAAAAACTACTCTGTCCTATATAATTGCAAATGAAATGGGGGCAAATATAAAGATAACTTCCGGCCCCGCCATAGAAAGAGCCGGTGATTTGGCGGCGATTTTAACTAATTTGTCCGATAAAGACGTACTCTTTATAGATGAAATTCATAGACTTAATCGTACCGTTGAAGAAATACTGTATCCCGCCATGGAAGATCATTCACTCGATATAATAATAGGCAAAGGTCCGTCCGCTAGATCCATAAGAATTGATTTGCCGGATTTTACGTTGGTCGGAGCAACTACGAGAAGCGGGATGCTCACATCACCTCTTAGGGATCGTTTCGGTGTAATATTCAATTTGGAACTTTATAACGAAAACGAACTTTATCAAATAGTTAAACGATCAGCTGCAATACTTGGGGTTTTTACTGAGGAAAATGCCGCAAGGGAAATTGCACGTCGTTCGAGAGGTACCCCCCGTATTGCAAATCGTCTGCTTAAACGGGTGCGTGACTATGCCGAAGTTCGCTATGACGGCAACATCACATTAAAAGTTGCGGATGAGGCGTTAAATATGTTCGGCGTGGACAGTGCGGGCTTAGATAATGTAGATAAAAAACTGCTTTTTACTATAGCGCAAAAATTTTCAGGCGGCCCTGTAGGATTGGATACTTTAGCCGCAGCTATCGGAGAAGACAGAGAAACAATTGAAGAAGTGTATGAACCGTATCTTATACAAAACGGTTTTTTAAATCGCACGCCGCGCGGCAGAACTGTAACGGATGCGGCGCTTTCGCATATTAATTTTAATAAATAAAGAGGATAAATGAAAACTGAAGAATTTGACTATTACCTGCCACAGGAACTTATAGCGCAAAAACCGATACTCAAAAGAGATGAATCGAGACTTCTTATATTGGATAAATCAAGCGGAGAAACAGAGCATACCGTATTTAAAAATATAACCGATTATCTTAAATCAGGGGACGTGCTTGTGCTAAATGATACCAGAGTTATACCCGCAAGACTTTTCGGTATAAAAAAAGATACCGGAGCGCACATTGAAATACTCTTACTTAAACGAAAAGATTTAAATACGTGGGAAGTTATGTCCAAACCTGCCAAAAGACTTAAAGTCGGGACTGAAATAGTATTCGATGATACTTTAAGTGCAGTTGTAAAATCCGTAAAAGATGAGGGGATAAGAATACTTGAATTTAAGTATGAGGGCGTATTTGAAGAGATACTTGACAGATTGGGGGAAGTTCCTCTACCGCCATATATTCATGAAAAACTCGAAGATAAAGAACGCTATCAAACCGTATATTCAAAAGAAGAAGGCTCGGCTGCCGCCCCTACGGCAGGATTACATTTTACAAAAGAACTTTTGGACAAAATACGGTCAATGGGAGTAAATGTGTGTTTTATTACCCTGCACGTGGGCCTCGGCACGTTCAGGCCGGTAATGGAAGACTTGATAGAAGAACATAAGATGCATAGTGAATATTACCGAATACCAAACGATGTCGCTGAAATTATAGAACAGGCAAAAAATGACGGCAGAAGAGTGATATGTGTAGGCACGACCACTATGAGAACATTGGAATCGGCGGCGGAGGATAAAAAACTTACAAGACGTGATGGGTGGACAGATATATTTATATATCCGCCATATAAATTTAAAATTGCGGATGCTTTAATAACCAACTTTCATTTGCCTAAGTCCACACTTATAATGTTGGTATCGGCATTTGCCGAAAAAGATAAACTTCTTAAAGCATATGAACAGGCGGTAAAAGAAAAATACAGATTTTTCAGTTTTGGTGACGCAATGTTTATAAAGTAGAAAACGAAACTGAAAATTCAATTTTCAAAAAAAAACATACTAATTTTACGATGATGTGAATTTTTTATTTTCATTGTTTTTTAATAC
>CAMYCP010000148.1 GCA_947254385.1 uncultured Filifactor sp.
CTACACAAGGAGTATCGTCGGCAGCGTCAGATGTGTATAAGAGACAGGAAAATAATAAAAAATACTATCTGAAGCCCATTATAAAATGGGCAGGCGGTAAAGGGCAACTTATAAGTCAACTACCCACGACCTAAAGGTCATGGGCTTGTAACTGTCCAGTCGTACTAACAGCTTACGCCTCCGACCTTTAACCCAAAACGAACTTATAATAAGTAATTAAAGATAGAATACTTTTTCTTACTGACAAGATAAAAATTTAAAAATAAAAAATCCGGGAAACCCGGATTTTTTAAACAACATATGGCGAACAATTATAATTTCAATTAATTTGAAACTAAAAGCATCCATAATTATTATTTTTTATATATCTATTATTTTCTTGTACATAAGTTTTGTTGCGATTATGGTGATTATAATTTCAGGTATCATGTAACTTGCGTTATACAGCAGGGAATATAGTGCGGAGTTCATTCCTTCGGGAGCGTAAGATCCGAATACTATCCACCCGGACAAAAATACCGCCAGAAATCTTAAAAATCCCGATATTGAAGCTCCTAATACCGCTTTGTTGCAACTTCCCTTAAAAAATCCCGCCGTACCTAATAGCCCGAACCCTAGCAAATAATCCAACAATATTGAGAGCGGATACACAAATTTTGCTCCGTCAACTATGAATTGTACCGCCGCATAAACAAACGCTACAAAATAGCCTTTCTCTGCGCCGTGCCTTAAAGCGTAAAATATTATCGGTACCATACTTGCGGCGGTAATCGAGCCACCGTTTGGGAGCTGATATACTTTTATCATGCTCAGTACCGTTGCAAGCGCAATCATTACGCCGCCTTCAACCATTTCAGAAGTTCTGTTTTTCATTTATTGCCTCCTTAAAAATAATCAGGAGGGAGTTTTGATATTCGCTACGCCGGCATTATCCGGATCAGCTTGGAGGGTCGAAACTTAATTTAAGTTTCCTCTCAGCAAAAGCTCCCCTATACATAATTTATAAAATCACGCAATATTAGGTTTTTGCGTGTATTACAAACAATCTCAAATGCTTAAAAGGCATCTATAAAAATTAAGAAAATAAAATTTTAAACATTGTAAAATCAATATTTTATTTTTGAAAATAGATTTTTTAGAAGTTCTCTAAAACAAGATTATATATTTATCATTTTTCATTTTTTATACGGCTTATTATTTCTTCCTGATGACCGTCATCCGAAGGTTCTCCCGCTTTTATAAGGTATGAAAGGACGAAAAGACTGTCGTTTAGATGTACGTTTTCAACCACTACGTTGTCCGTAACGCTTAAGTCTATCGGGGAAAAATTCCATAAGCCTTTGATTGATGTCTTGCAAAGACGGTCGGCTATTTTTTGAGAGGCATCTTTGGGTGTACATATAAAGGCTATGGAGATGTCGTTTTTTTCTACGTATTCTTCCATCATGTCGATGTCCATTATTTCATGTTCGTGTATTTTTAAGCCGATAAGCCGAGGGTTTAAATCAAATAAGGCTTTTATATGAAAGCCGGATGTTTTAAGCCACGGATAGTTGGAAAGTGCCTGTCCGATGTTTCCGGCTCCGACTATTATGGTGTTGTAACGGTTGTTTAAAGCAAGTATATCGGTTATTCCGTTGTAGAGTTCTTTAACGTTGTAGCCGTATCCTTGTTGTCCGAACCCTCCAAAATTGTTAAAATCCTGTCTTATTTGAGATGCGGTAAATCCTATTATTTCTCCCAAATCTTTGGAAGATATGCGATCTATTCCACTGTTCAGCAATTCTTTTAAGTAACGTTGATATTTCGGGAGACGCCTAATTACAGTCATTGATATTTTTCTATCATAATTCATACTCTATCTCCTCTTTAAATAAATAACAGTGACCTACTGACCGACTTAAAACTTTGTTTTTATTATAACATACTTTACATTTTTACAATAAATTTTTGAAAGATTTTTTTGCATAATTGAATTTTTTAAACAGGAAATACAACTTTATCTATTATATTCTGCATATAAGCTATTACCATGCCGTAGTTGGTCATGGGCACGTTTTGTTCTTTCGCTTTTTTTACTCTGTTTATTACGTGTGTACGATTAAACATACAAGCACCGCAGTGTATTACAAGAGTGTAAGATGTAAGATCGTCCGGAAAATCATTTCCGCGTACAAAGTCAAACCGAATTTTATCACCGTACTTCTTTTTTATCATAGCGGGAATTTTTACACGGCCTATATCTTCTTCAATCGGCGGATGCGTACAAGCCTCGACTATCAGTATTTTACTCGTATCATCAATTTTTTCAAACGCTTTCAGGCTTTCTTTAAAGTAACTTGAGTCTCCCTTGTACGCCGCAAAAAGTACGGAAAACGATGTGAGAGGTATTTCATGCGGAATTTTATCGTACACTTCTTTAAAAACTTGTGAGTCGGTTATTACAAGATCTGGAACAAAAAGTGAAAGTACGGTTTCTATGCTCCCCGGTGATATACATACGCATACGGCATCTTTGTCCAAAAGTTCCCTTATAGTCTGCGCTTGAGGTAATATCAGCCTTCCTTCGGGCGCTTCCCGATCCTGCGGCATAACCAAAACTACTTTGGATTTTGCTTTGACTAAATTCCCGGTTATAGTTTTTTTTGTCTCCGTGGGCAAAATTTTTCTTATTGCATCAAATATTTTATCTCTGTCAAGATTTTTATAAGAAAATGAAATGTAGGGTTCTTTTAAAAATGATTTCAGTTTGTTGTCATATTCAACGTTTTCAATGTCGCTCTTTCCTCTTACGGATAGTATGTTTTTGACTTTTTTACTTAGTATACTGTATTCCGCTTTTTCATCTTCAAAATTTATTCCTGAAAATAAATATATAGCTATGTCGACTTTTTCGGTTGTAAGGTCGGTTTTTTCACGACGCAGTTTCTCAAGCTCTCCGGAATTGTCTTTAAATCCCGCCGTATCTATAAATACTACCGCACCTATTCCATGAAGTTCCATGGGTTTATATACGGGATCGGCCGTCGTGCCGGCGATATTGCTTACTATCGATACGTCCTGACCTGTAAGTATATTAAGAAACGTGGATTTACCGGCATTTGCCAAGCCGAAAATTCCGATGTGCAGGCGTTCACCGTTCGGTGTTTTGTTCATATAAACCTCGATTCAAAATCTCTTTTTACCATAAGGACCTATCTAACAATCAATAAACAATCAAAAAAATAGAATTTTATACTACTGTCTAATAGAAATATCATTTAATTTATTATCTCGAACACTCCTGGCGTCGTTTTGAATGAAATAAGCGTGGAAAGCCTTACTAAAGAGTTATATAATTAATGATTTTTCTATCGGGTTTCAGTATTACATTGTGAAGTAAATGTTTTATTTTTTGAGAATGAAGTTTTTAGATTTTTAAATAAAAAATT
>CAMYCP010000149.1 GCA_947254385.1 uncultured Filifactor sp.
TCGGCGCTTTAATGCTAAGTTGCATAATAAATTATAGTATTAATTTATTATTTTTTGTAATGAAAATTTATCATAAATTTTGCTCAAGATCCTATACTGCATTTTTTAAAGCAAATCAGTATAAATAGGTGTAAAAAACCACTATTTAGACAATGATTCTTCTAAATTCCGTCTATATAGTCGACTCTTGCAATAACTTTTCCGCCACATACCGTCATGATGCTCTGGGGCACTTTATCGGATACATCAACTACTATCAAATCGGCGTCTTTTCCCTCCGCAATTTCACCTTTGTTTTTAAGCCCCACAGCCACGGCGGGATTGTATGTCGCCATACATACGGCTTTTATAAGCCCTATGTCGTCACCTATATAAAATACGGATTCCAAAAAATCATAGCAATTGTGAGATGCGGTTAAAATATTGTATGTGCCGTCGGTTATTCCTGAGGCGTATTTGAAAATTTTGTCAAAATCCCACAAATTGTTGATATCAATTGTGGCGTATTTACCGCTCTTACGTGCATATTCGGTGTCTTCAGGTTCAAATGGATCTATGAGTATCTTTATTTCAGGACCGTAAGATGCGAGCGCATACGCCGACGTGGCTACCGGCACGTTGTATTCAGAGGCATATTTGAGCTTATAGGCAAGTTCTTCCAAGGCTATTTCTTTTTTAAGTTTATCCAGTCGTTCTATTACAGCCCATGCCGTACGCTCCGATATATTGTAGCGTTTTTTTAAATATTCAAAAAAATAGTCATTTGTGAAGTCGAGATCGCTACACCCGCCTACAAAATGCAAAAGGTCTACCGTACCGTTTTTAAGCAATTTTTCTATAAATTCGTCGCTGTTTATATCACCGAGTTTGAATTTAACGTTCACGTGGTGATTTATAATGTGTTTACGCTCTTTGTACGCCTTTACAAAATTTATCTTATCCGTAATTTCTTCAACACTCAAATACGGTTGCATACGAGGTATATCGAAATTATGAAATATGGATGTCACTCCCGATAAGGCGTTTACACGCTCTATGTGAGTAAACGCCTTAAAATCGGGATAACGACTGAAATATTCTTTTTCGCAATCATGCATAAATGAGTTGCTCTGTATGTTTATAAGCCCCGGCATTATAACCTTGCCGGTAAAATCCCAAGCGTCTTTTTTGTCGGTTTCGCCAAGTTTAATTTGAGATACGGTATTTTCATTGATTTCTATTACACCGTTTATGATGCCGTCCTTGAGTATGATTTTGTCGCTGTAGAGTTTCATCTATGCTCCCTTCACCTGAAAAACCGTATTAATTTTTATAAATAAGCTGAAAATTTTTGTATTCGGTCTTTATTTAACGTCAAATTTTCCAATTTCATATCAGTTTGCAATCCACTTTTGACGTGCTATGAGTTTCATGTCGTTTATATCGTTGGCATAAATACATTCGGGCGATACGGTATACAACACATCGCCTATATATATGGCACGCTGTATTCTTTGAGAGTATTTTATATTCTTAAATCCGGTCGTATCGTGCGTCACTCTGCCTGCAAACGTGAGTTTGTTTGAGGGTGATATGCGGTACACGTATACTCCCGCATATCCGTCGGGATCGTCGTACACGGTTATCGGAAATGCAAAACAATCGTCGGATTTTCTATACATCAGACTCTTGTGATCATAATTTAACGGACTTGTCGTGCCGGCTCCTCCAATTATCGTTTTGTCAATTTCCACGGGGTTATTTACATCCGACACGTCAAAGAGGGAAATTTTAAAACCTTCGTTGAATATGTTTCCTGTCTCTCCCGTTTTCGTGTCATGTCCGAAACCCAGAATTAGATTGTCTCTTACAGGGTGCAAGTAATTGCTGTATCCCGGAATTTTAAGTTCACCGGTTATTTTGGGAGTATCTTTACTTAAATCAATCACAAAAAACGGATCCACCTGTTCAAACGTTACCATATAGGCTTTTTCGCCCATAAATCTCACGGAATATATTTTTTCGCCCTTTGCTATACCGGAAAGCGAACCGACTTTCTGCATTTTATCATCGAACACGTCCACGGAAGAGCCGTTTTTTTCATCATCGGATGTGTACGCCGCTCTGAAACGCCCGTTGTATTCGTCCATGGCAAATTGATCGATTAATGTTCCGTCTACGGTGTTTGAGCCGTTGGCGGATAAGGTCGTTCCGTCAATTTTATAGAGTGTAATGTGTGTTTTAACGCTTTCTCTTTTAATTATTGCATCATCTCTTACCGTATTATCGAAGTTTAAAAGCGGGTAATACATAAACGGATATTCGGTATATGATACGGCAACATAATTTTCAGACATATACACCGTGTCGGCTCCCGTAAAATATGAATATCTCTCGGACGGCGTTTTGTCATCTGCGGGTATGCTCGTTATAACCGTTACGGTGTCTTTATTCCAATCGGGAAATACTGTAAATTTACTCAAATCTACACTCTTTACCGTTTTATCAACATCATCCGTCGCATACGGTATTATTCTTCTATCCGGATAAACGGAATATTCCGTTACAAGGTAGATTATGTTGCCTTTCCTTCTGGAGGAGACATATCTGCCCTCTTGTGAATTTTGACGAAGTTTAACGGGGTTGTCCGGATTTTTCACATCATATAAAATAACGTTCGAAGTAATGCTCATTTGATTATAATCTTCACCGATTACGGCAAGTTTATCGTCAAAGAGGAAGAAATCTTCAAAATCTATATTTTCCGGCATTTTAAGCGGTTTAAGTATGACTAAGGTGCCGTCCGGATTTTTCTTTGCAATGTTTATTTTATCCACATTAAAATAATATATATACTTCCCGTCCGTCTTGATTATGTCGCTTTCATCCACACCCTCCACCTGTACATTCGTTTCATAATGATCGGAATCTGCCGTTTTCGCATTTTCTTGCGCTCTTTCAGGTACGTTGTCAAGATAGATAAGATCGCGCCTTTTGCGTTTATCATCAAAGTTTATATTTGATGAAAGGGTAGCGGCGTTTTTAGCATTATTTAAAGTAAACGGCTCGTCCGTATTTACAGCCGTGTAAACTACTCCTGAAATTTTAAGTTTTACCGCAGAACGGGCAAGCGGAAATATAAAATGTTTTATTCCGTCTTGACTACTATAAAGAAAATCTACGTTTTTGCCGTTTTCATCGGTAAACTGTATTTTATCTTTAAAGTCCGTGTATTTTTTATCGGTCGTTATAACTAAGGGCTTGGAATAATCCACCGTTACTTTGTTTTTATCATCACTTTTCAAAAAATCTACACCGCTCTTTTCATCTGCGATTTGTGCTTTATCTTCAAAAGATACATATTTTTCAGCTAAAGTTTTGTCAAAATCCGGACTTTCTTTGTTTTCGGCATAAGCGAAATTTAAGAA
>CAMYCP010000150.1 GCA_947254385.1 uncultured Filifactor sp.
TTTAACGTTCATATATCATTATTGTACTACATTTATTAACGCTTTTAAGTTTACGATGCACAAAATTATATTTTTTTAAAAGGCATCAATAAGAAATTTAAAAGCGGTATTTTGTGCCGGCTCATTTTAAAAAGGTCATGCCTGTAAATTTGTTGTACAAAAATCCTAAAGAAAAAATAGTACTGCAATTTATTATGTTGATAAGTTTTTAATAAGGAGATCATGTGGATACAACTCTTTTTACCGAGTTTTTAAATAAAAACGCTCTTAAAGTTGATGAAAAAATACTTCACGACTTTGAAACTTATGAAAATTTGCTTTTAAAATACAATGAAGTGATGAATCTTACCGCCGTTTTGATAGATATAGGGGCGGGGGCGGGCTTTCCGTCCGTGCCTTTAAAAATTTTTCGCCCCGACATAAGGCCGACAATGTTGGATTCGTTAAATAAACGTGTTAAATTCTTGCAGACTTTGAGCGAAACTTTAAATTTTAAAAATACGCAGTGTCTTCATATGAGGGCTGAAGATGCAGGGCAAAATAAAATGTACAGGGAAAAATATGACATCGCCGTATCTCGCGCTGTAGCTGAACTTAAAGTGCTGGCGGAATATGCACTTCCTTTTGTCAAAGTCGGCGGAACATTTATTTGTCAAAAAGGAAGAGAAATTGAAACTGAACTTGAAGAGGCGGGAAACGCTATAAGAATATTCGGCGGAAAAGTTTTGGAAGTTAAACCGGTAATTTTGCCAGATGATATACGCCATACAATAATTGTAATAACTAAAATAAAACCGACTCCGAAAAAATACCCCAGAAAAGCGGGTACGCCCTCTAAATCTCCGTTATAGAATATATTATTAAGTTGAGAACACTTTAAAAAACTGAAATTTTGGAAAATTTGTTAATTTGTGGTTATACTGATTTACATAAAAATTTGCAGTACAGTTTTTTGCTTTAATAATTTTTGTAAGACAATTTATGGGGTTATATTACATTTTTGAAGGTAACATATACCAAGTTGCATAAGAGATTGCAGTATTAAATTTAAAAATCAAGTCGGTGTGTATTATGAAGATTTTAGAAATTCCGTTATCCGACATATTGCCGGATTTTAATCAGCCCAGAAAAACTTTTGAAAAGTCGAAACTTGAAGAACTGGCAAACTCCATAAAACAAAATGGAGTTTTGTTTCCGATAATAGTGAGACGAGCTAAAGATAAGTACGTAATAATCGCCGGAGAACGTAGATACCGCGCCGCAATTATGGCGGGGCTTACTTCAATTAAAGCCTCCGTGTACGACGGGGAGGATTTTGCCGAGATTGCTTTGATAGAAAACCTGCAGCGTGAAGACTTAAATCCTGTAGAAGAGGCAGAGGCTATAAATAGCTTGATTAAATCCAAGGGGCTTACCCAAGAAAAAGCCGCTATTATTTTAGGCAAAAGCAGACCGTATGTCGCAAACATTTTGAGATTTTTAAAACTGGACGAATATACAAAGCAGGCACTTATATCCGGGAAGATAAGTGAAACTCACGCACGTGCTTTGGCATCGGTTTTGGATATAGAGAAAAGACATGAACTTTTATCTCAAATAACGGACAAAAATTTGTCGGTGCGCGTCGTTGAAGAACAAGCAAGGAAACTTAAAAAGAAAGATGTCTACAAGACTGATATATTATCAAAGCTCGAAGAAAAATATCATACCGAAGTGAGGATATCCGGCTCCAAGGGCGGCAAAATAATGTTGTCGTATTTTAGTGAAGATGATTTGAACCGTTTGCTTGAATTGTTGCTGTAAAAACACCGTAACTATGGAAAATCCTGTAAATTTAGGATTTTTCCGTACAAAATATTAATTATTATCACTATATTTTAAAGTAAAGAGGAATTTATGTCTCAAGGAGTAAAAAAAATTTTTCAAAATCGTAGGATTTATGTTCTATTCATAGCTGTAATTTTGCTTTGCACTTTGATTGTTTTTCTAAAAAAGTTCTTTTTTATAAATAAAAAAAACGAAACCGGAGAGGTTAAAACACCTTATGAATATTCGCAAGGCTCAAAGGTGAGTATGTCTAAGGATGGCGTAATCTCATATGACGGCTTGACACTTAAATACATAGGTGTGGACGGAAAACTTCGTTTTGATATAACTTTAAAAGCCGACAATTTTTCATTCAGTGTATCCGAAAAAAATATATACATCTTGGATATAGTATCCAAACAAGTTTACATCTTCAATGCGTCGGGCGGAATCGTAAACAAAATAAAACTTGAGTGTGTACCGGTCAGAATAACCGCACTTTCAAACGACAATTTTATAATACATTATCTTACGGATATTGAACTTGAAGGAGTAAAACTGTTTAAAACGTCGGGAGAGGAAATTCAGGACATAACCTATCCGGATGTCACATTGACTCTTATAGAGAATGCAAAAGACGGCAAATTCTGCGTAATGGGATTTTTTAGAAACTTGCCGGAACTTAAAACCTGCATATATTCTTACGATGCTGACGGAAAACTTCAAAGCGCCGTAAGAATTGACTCCGCTCTAATAAGTAAAGCAGTATACACGGAAAAAGACGTATTTTTGCTGGACAGTGACAATCTAATCAAAGCGGATAATACGTACTATGAAGAAGAAGAGCGCATACGTACATCTGAACCTTTAGTTGATGTCGCCTCCGATGGTACCACCGTGTGTACTTTGGATAAAATGAACGTACTCAGGCTTTATGATTTGGACTTTAAACTTATTGAAGAATACGATGTTGAGGAAAACGTAGACGGCTTTTTTGTCGTGGACGGTGCGGTAATGTACTATAACTCCAACGGTATTTTTTGGAAAAACAAAAGCAAACGCTATGCCAAAAACGTACTTAAAGTAATTACCGGCAAAGAAAAAACCGTCGCATTTTTTCAAGATGAAATAAGAATATTCGACTTAAAGCGGGAGGGCGGCAAATAGTGATTGAATACACGGTATCCGATGTCATTATCGCATCTTTTATATTGTTTCACGCCTCAAACTGTTATTTTAAAGGCATCAGAAGGGCGCTGTTCGATATTTTAAAAGTGTTCGGTACTGCATTTGCAACATTTTTGATGTATAAAATACTCTTCAGCTTTGTAAGTGAAGCGCCTATATTTATGAAAATATCAAAATTTATGCACGGCTTTTCGGCAAACTTGTTTAAAGATGCGCCCATACTTGAAGTATTGCCTTGGGACAATATAAATTTCTGCCTTGTAACATACGTACTGATTTTTTTCGTGCTTAAAATTCTTATAATCGGTTTTGAAGAAGAAACGCCGAATTTATATGAAAGAGTGCTGGGTATGATGTTCGGAATTATAAAAGCTGTTATATATTTATCTATAAT
>CAMYCP010000151.1 GCA_947254385.1 uncultured Filifactor sp.
TTATAAAATTGTATAAAATTTTCCGGAAATTGTAAAGAAACGGCAGAAAATAAAAAAACTCCATAAGTAGTTTTTTTCTCTACTTATGGAGTAATTATCTCCTATCAGCCGGGAGGCCATTTTAAACTTCGTTTGCCCAGTATGTGAAAATGTAGATGTCCTACGGTTTGTCCTCCGTCTTCTCCCGTATTCATCACCACTCTGAACCCTTTTTCCTGAAGTCCGGTTTTTTTCACAACGTTTTGTATTGCCTCCGCCAAATGTTTTAATGTTTCATCGTCCGGCGGAACTTCCATTATGTTTTCATAATGTTTTTTAGGTATCATCACAACGTGTACCGGCGCCTGCGGCTCTATATCGTTAAACGCATAAAAATACCCGTCTTCATAAACCGCATTTGAAGGTATATCACCTTTCAGTATCTTACAAAATAAGCAATCTTCCATGTTCCCCTCCGTTTCTTAAAATACCGTAATTATAATATTTTCTACGAAAAGCTCTAAAAATGATTAAAATATTTGAAAATTGAGTTTTGAAATTTCCCGGCATAAAACTTTATATTCTTAATTATATAATAACTTCTTCAGCATATACAATATCATTTACCCTACCGGTAAGTTTAACCCTTTTTATCTTGTTAATCAAATTTTCTTCGCTTTTCATATACACTTCAATATAATTTTTACAATGTCCTTTGTAATATTCCCCGTCCTTTTGTTCAAAGAGGACTTCGCGTATTTTCCCCATGTTTTTATCCAAAAATGCCATTTTGTGTTTTTCAGATAAGGCTATGAGTTTTTTCGCTCTGTCGTGTTTTTCTTCCTTGCTCACATCGTCTTTAAGCTGATACGCTTTCGTACCCTCTCTCGGCGAATACGGGAACACGTGTGTTTCAAAAAAATTCATCCTGTCTGTAAAGTCGCAGGTCTCTTTAAAATCCTCTTCACTTTCCCCCGCAAAGCCGACTATTATATCGGTAGTAAGCGCAGCATAAGGATAGTATGTTCTTATTAAGTTCACAGCTCGTCCATATTCTTCCGCCGTGTATCTTCGGTTCATCGCTTTGAGGATTTTATCCGATCCGCTCTGAAGTGACAGATGAAAATGTGGGCAGAATTTTTCACATTTAGACAGCCTTGCCATAAACTCCGGCGATATTATCAAAGGTTCTACCGATGATGTCCTTATCCTAAATATCCCGTCGATTTTGTTTATTTCTTCTATAAGTTCAATTAAACTTCCGTCCTTGGTGTCTTTGCCGTATGAGGCGACGTGTATGCCGGTTAAGACCGCCTCTTTATATCCGATTTTTGCAAGCTCCGAAACTTCAGAAAGCACACTATTCATACTCCGGCTTTTGACCGTACCCCTAAGGTATGGAATTATGCAGTAAGTGCAGTATCTGTCACAACCATCCTGAATTTTTATAAAAGCTCGGGTATGATCTCTTTTTTCCGATACGGGCAGTTCCTCAAACGTGCGGTTTTTCATGACATCGTCGGTTAAAAGTATCTTATCCTGCGCACCGGCTTTTAAAACCGCATCAAGTAAAAGTTTTCTGTCCGTCGTACCTAAAATCACATTAACTTCCGGCATGGTTATGAGAGTTTTATATTCTTTTTGTGCATAGCAGCCCATTACGGCGACTGTCGCATCCGGATTTTTGCGTTTGGCGCGGCGTATCATGTTGCGGGATTTTTTATCCGACATTGCAGTCACCGAACAGGTGTTTATTATATAACAGTCGGCTTTTTCGTCAAACGGCACTATTTTGTAACCGCTTTGCGAAAACATCAGCTCCACCGCCTCGGTTTCGCAAATGTTGACCTTGCAGCCGAGCGTCATAAACGCCGCGGTCTTGCCGTTATACTCCTGCTTTTTTTTGAAGTTAGAGACCGTATCTATGAAATTCATCGAGTCTCCTTACTTTAACATATTTTTAAGTATGTTTTCAGACTCTCTTATAGCCTCAGCCGTCTTGGACGCATCTTTGCCCCCCGCCTCAGCTCTGTCGGCTCTGCCGCCACCGCCGCCACCGGCGATTTTTGCAACTTCTCTTAAAAGTTTGCCCGAATCCGCTCCGTTTTTGACGGCATCTTTGCCCGCCATGGATACAAAACTTACCTTGTCAGCGTTTTTAGATGCAAATACCGTTATAAGATAAGAATCTTTATCTATAAGTTTTTCTGAAAAATTCCTCATATCTTCATTTGAAAATTCGTCAAGTTCAGCCGCAAGTAAATGAACATTCCCGACGGAAACTATTTTTTCGGTTGCGTCGGAGGCTTTACTGTTCATAATTTCTTTTTTTAAGCTGTCGAGTTCCTTTTGCAAGTTTTTATTTTCGGTTATTTTTTCGTTCAACTTGTCTATCAATTGAGCGGAGTTGGATTTTAAAATATTTTCCATTTGTTTTATCAATAAATCACGCGATCTTGTGTATTCGTATGCGGCGTGTCCCGTAACCGCTTCTATACGTCTAACCCCTGACGCAACGCCGTTTTCGGAAATTATTTTAAACAATCCTATGTCGGAAGTGTGTGTAACGTGAGTACCGCCACAAAGTTCCAGAGAAAAATCTCCCATCTCAACCACTCTGACAATATCACCGTACTTTTCACCGAAAAGTGCCTCCGCTCCGATTGAACGTGCCTCATCTATCTTCATTTCTTTACATTTTACATTTAAATCCGCAGAAATTATTTTGTTTACAAGGATTTCGACCTTATCCAGTTCTTCCGCCGAAACGGGTTCAAAATGCGTGAAGTCGAAACGTAATCTTTCGGGAGTTACAAGTGAACCCGCTTGATGCACGTGAGATCCGAGTACGGTTTTTAACGCCTTGTGCAGGAGGTGAGTTGCGGAGTGGTTACGCATAACGGATTTTCTATGTTCGCCGTTTACTTGTGAGATAAGAGTATCATGCACCTTAACAGTTCCCTCTATAACTTCTCCGATATGCATTATTACTTTGTTTGGAGTTTTTTTGGTGTCGGTTACTTTTATTTTGCCGTTTGGTGCCTCAAGTATGCCGGTATCTCCGACCTGTCCGCCGCTTTCGCCGTAAAACGGCGTTTCGTTCAAAATAAATATCGCCTTGTCTCCCGTCTTAACAACGTCCACCACATCGTCGTCCACCAGAATTGTTTTCAAAACGCTCTGTTTCACGAACGAATCATATCCTAAAAACGGCGTGGCATCACAATTTAAAAGTTGTTCGTTATCTTTCTTCCATCCGATTACCTCTCCGCCTTTGCGTGCAAGTCTTGCTCTTTGACGTTGTTTTTCCATTTCCGCATCAAAATCGTCTTCGTTTACAGTATAACCTTGCTCTTTTAATATTTCTTTGGTTAAGTCGAACGGAAAACCGAAAGTATCATA
>CAMYCP010000152.1 GCA_947254385.1 uncultured Filifactor sp.
GTATGAGATTTAAAAAAAGCCTGTTAATTTAATTAACAGGCTTTTTTTCTAAGCGATATCTTTCGGTTTTATATATTTATCAGTTATTACGGACGATTCATCATTGTTTTTTAAATCTTTTTTATCTATAACTAAAGGCTGCGTTCCATTTTTTACACATTCTTCCGTTACTATGACTTTTGATACATCTTTAAGAGACGGTACGTCATACATTACATTGAGCATGAGTTTTTCAAGTATTCCTCTTAAACCGCGCGCTCCGGTTTTGCGTTCCAGCGCTTGAGAAGCTATAGCCTTTAGTGCTTCATCCTCTATTTCAAGCTCTACATCATCTATTTTCAGAAGTTTTTGATATTGTTTTACCAGTGCATTTTTCGGTTCTTTAAGAATACGTACCATATCTTCGCCGTCCAAGTTGTCAAGAGATACTATTACGGGTACACGGCTTACAAATTCCGGTATAAATCCGTATTTTAAGAGATCTTGATGTTCAACTTTACTATATACGGATTCTTTTTCATTTTCTTCTTTAGTTGATACTTTACCGGCAAACCCCATAACATTTTCGCCTTGTCTACGTTTTATGATGTCTTCAATTCCGTCGAACGCACCGCCTAATATGAACAGTATGTTTGTCGTGTCTATCTGTATAAAATCTTGATATGGATGTTTCCTTCCGCCTTGAGGAGGGACATTCGCTTGAGTGGATTCTACTATTTTCAGCAGTGCCTGCTGCACTCCTTCTCCCGAAACGTCTCTGGTTATTGACGGATTGTCGGATTTACGTGCAATTTTGTCAATTTCGTCTATATATATTATCCCTTTTTCAGCTTTTTTTATGTCGAAATCCGCAGCTTGTATGAGTTTAAGCAGGATATTTTCAACATCTTCTCCAACATAACCCGCCTCGGTTAAAGATGTAGCGTCCGCAACCGCAAACGGTACGTGCAATATTTTAGCAAGTGTTTGAGCCAAAAGAGTTTTACCGGATCCTGTAGGCCCTATCATAACTACATTGGATTTTTGAAGTTCTACGTCATCTTTATCGTCATAATTCGAGGCGAATATACGTTTATAATGATTGTATACCGCTACGGAAAGCGCCTTTTTAGCCTCATCTTGACCTATTACATATTCATCCAGAATAGCTTTTATTTCTTTCGGTTTAGGAAGATTTGAGTCAAATTCCATTCTTTCAGTTTTATCAATATCATGATTTATTATCTCCAGACACAACATTATACATTCGTTACAAATATATATGTTGTCGGGGCCTTCAATCAGATTTTTTACCTCTTTTCTGCTCTTATTACAAAATGAACATCTTTCTATCTTCTTTTTTTCGTTGGGCATATTTATCTCCTCGTATATCATTATGTGTACAAAAAGTACACATATTTTAAAGCCTGTTTACAATAACTTTATCTATAAGGCCGTATTCCTTGGCCTCGTAAGAATTCATAAAATTATCCCTTTCCGTGTCGGCTTTTATTTGTTCAAGTGTTTGTCCGGTTCGCTCAGATAGAATTTTGTTCAGTTTTTCTTTGATTTTAAGTATATGTTCGGCGTGAATCTGTATGTCGGTAGCTTGACCTTGCGTTCCACCTAAAGGCTGATGTATCATGATTTCCGCATTGGGAAGTGCATATCTTTTGCCTTTAGCTCCCGCCGTAAGCAAAAAAGCTCCCATAGATGCCGCCATACCTATACATATAGTCGATACGTCACATTTTATATATTGCATGGTGTCATATATCGCCATACCTGCAGTTACCGACCCTCCGGGACTGTTTATATAAAAACTGATATCTTTATCCGGATCTTCAGCTTCCAAAAACAACATTTGCGCAACTACAAGCGATGCGGTTATATCATTTACTTCTTCAGATAAAAAAACTATTCTGTCTTTAAGAAGTCTTGAATAAATATCATAACTTCTTTCTCCCCTGCCGTTTTGTTCGACTACAATAGGCACAAAGGACATATATATCACTCCGTTTCTTTCTTTTCGTAAAAAAATTATATTACAAGTAATAAAAACACTATGACTTACCTAATCTTCTTTTGTTTCACAAACAGTATTCCACGCTTTTTGAAGTAAAAGTTCTCTGTCAAGTCTTTCTCTTATGGATTTTTCACTGAAAAGAGATTTTACTTTATCATATTCCATATTATATCTTTCAGAGGCTGTTTTACATTCTTCTTCAAAATCCTCTTCCGTGATTTTTATATTTTCCGCATCGGCAACTTTTTCAAGTATGAGCGCCATTTTAACACGTTTTTCCGCTTCCGCCGCAAGTTCACTTCTCACTTTTTCACTCGTCGTGCCGGTTATGGCGAAATAATCTTCCATACTTATCCCTTGACTTAACATGTTATGCTCCATTTCATGAAGCATATCGTCGGTTTCATCATCTATCATGGACTTCGGCAAGTCTATTTCAGTGTTTTCAAGCACTTTATTTCTTACGTCGTCTTGATACTTACGTTTGTTGTCACCTTTTTTTCTGTCGAATATTTTTTTTCTGATATCGGCTTTAAGCTCGTCCAAAGTGTCAAATTCACTTATATCCTTAACAAATTCATCATCCACTTCAGGAAGCTCTTTTACTTTTATTTCATGAACTTTTACGGTAAAAATGACGTCTTTGCCTTTTAGACTTTCTTCATGATAGTCTTCGGGGAATTTCAAGTCAAGATCTTTTTCTTCTTCCATGTTCATTCCTATCATTTTTTCTTCAAATCCCGGAATGAATGAATTGGAACCGATTTCAAGAGTGTACCCTTCAGCGGATCCGCCTTCAAATTTTTCTCCGTCAATTTTTCCTGTAAAATCAAATGTAACAAAATCTCCATTTTGAATACTTCTATCAGATACGGCAACCATACGTGCATTTTGTTTACGCTTGTTTTCAATATCTTTTTCTATTTCTTCATCGCTCACTTCGACTTCTTCCATGGCAATTCCCAAGTCCTTGTATTGTCCGAGTTCAAATTCCGGCTTTACAAAAAATGAGACTTCCAAATTTATGTCTTTACCTTTTTCGATGTCGCTTATATTTTGAATTTCAGGTTTGGATACAACTTTAAGATTAAGTTCCTCAGCCGCTTTTTCAAACGATGTCGGAAATATTGCATTCAATGCATCTTCATAAAAAACGCCTTCGCCGTATCTGTTTTCTATGACTTTTTTAGGGGCTTTGCCTTTGCGAAAACCTGCTACCGAGAATTTAAAACGGTTTTCTTTATAGGCTCTATCAACTGCTTCATTGAAATCATCATAAATTATTGTAAATCTTATACTTACTAAATTTCCGTCTTTCGTTAAAAGTTCACTCATCTGTAAACATTCCTCCCATGG
>CAMYCP010000153.1 GCA_947254385.1 uncultured Filifactor sp.
TTTGTCCGCAATATCTCTAAATAAAACTATATTTTCAGGACTTAAAAAGAAAGTTGCCTGCTCATCAAAATGAAAAACTGACCTCTGAGCTATATCCAAGCAACGCTTAATTTTAAGTGCAGTATCGGCGTTTGAAATATGACTTGTAAGTTGCTCCTTGTCCGATAAAAACTTCACATTCAACTTTTAAAAAGATAGTTTTTATCTATTTGATTTGCCGCTTCAACTTTTTTAACATTTCTATTTTCAGGTGCCAATACATACAAGGCCGGATTGTTTTCATCGAGACGTTCCATTTTTCCGCCAATAGCCTCAATAAATCCTTCTAAAGAATGAATTATAGAATCCATCGTTTCACGAGCTGTTGAATCGGAATTATCTATATATCTAAAATTTAAAGTAACGATACAGTTTTCTTTAAGATAGCCGGCGACTTCGCGCCAGTCATCTTTATTTTTGACTTCAAATATTATATAATCTTTTTTCGGCGAAATCCGGCTCGGTTCTTCTACGTCCCTAATCGGTCTTAATTTGGGCTGTTTCGAAGTTTCGTCATCTCTTAAATTCAAATTTTTATCGTCGGTTTCTTTTTCCTCACTATATAAAAAATTTCTGAAGTTTTTACCAAAGTTTTTAATATTATCAAGTAATTGCATACATATCCCTCCATCTAAATATTTAACAATTATTTATCCCATCCAAATTCTTCAATTTTTTGATTTTTCGTTTCGTCACTTACAAAGCCATCTTCATTATGGAGCAACATAACCATTGACGGATCATTTTCGTAAACACATTCCATTATTCCGCCAACTCCATTTATGAATCCCCGCAGATGAGAACCTACACAATTCACCATATCGGGGTCATATGAATTTAATGAGGGGTTAATGATATATTTTAAATTTCCAACTACATTGTAGCCTTCTTTAAAATAATTCGCCATTTTTTTCCAGTCACTTTCACTTCTGATTTCAACCCCTGTAATTTCTCTTTCATCGTCTGTATGCGAATTTTCCTGATTTGTCAATTTTCTCGAATCTAATTGTGCTAAGGATGAAGGATATTGCTCACTTGAACAGGTTTTTACATTCATTTACATCTCCCCTTATTTTTTTAAAATCCACTTAGAATAGAAACGGTAAATTTTTGTTTTTATTCTTTTCCGCATCAGCACCGACAACATACTCCGGAAAAATTTATAAAAACTCAATTCTAAGAAAATAAAATATTGATTTTTATCAATTTTTAGAGATGTTCTAATTATAATTTCTCTTTCCAAATATTGCCGTGCCTATACGCACCATATTTGAGCCTACACTTAACGCCGTTTTATAATCGTTTGTCATACCCATGGAAAGATATTTGATTTCAGCTCTTTCAAATCTCATCAGCCTCGCCTCATCAAATATTTCTCTCATTTTTACAAAATAAGGCTTGGAGTCAATTTCATTTTCAACAAAAGGTGCCATACCCATAAATCCCGAAATTTTTATATTAGGAAAATTTTTATCTATATTTTCTGCGAATTTCAAAGCATCTTCGGCTTTTATTCCGTGTTTGCTTTCTTCGGACGATATATTTATCTGTATAAGGCAGGGCACTAAGCTTTCTGCACGTTTGTTAATTTCAGATGCCAGATGTTCACTGTCGAGCGAATGTATCAACACGACTTTATCCAAAATTTGTTTCACTTTGTTTGTTTGAAGAGTTCCTATAAGATGCCATCTTACATCTGAAGGAAACATTGTTTTTTTGTTCAATATTTCCTGTACTTTATTTTCGCCGAAATCTCTTATTCCGGCATCGTAAGATTCCATCATTCGTTCATAATCAACTGTCTTTGTAACTGCAATCAAAGTCACATCATCCGGATTTTTTGAATATTTTTTTATATTTGCCTTTACTGTTTCTATATTTTCCTTAATTCCCATTTTTATATCTTCTGACCTTCTTTGTACGAACTCGGATTTTGTATGACACGGTCATATAAATTTATATATTCCGTATCTTTACCTCGTAAAGAGTTGTATTGTAAAATATAGTGTTTCTTATCACTGTCTATTATCTTACGTAGTTTCCTTTTTTTGACTGAATTGGATTCATCTATTACATAAACCGCATTTTCATTGTTTTCATCAACAAATACGCATTTTTTAGGTATCATTATCCCCTTACTGTCACTATAGCGTATTTTTACATTAAAACAACGCTTGCCGAAGTAGTGGAAGGTTTCATCTTCTATTCTGAACAGTCCTACGAACTTTTCGTTTTTGTCTTTATAAAAGGTCTCCATTACGGCGCTTACCGGTTTTTCGGATATATAAATTACAATCGGTTTTTCAGATGATATGTAGTCTATATCTTTCTCATCGACTTCACACGCCATATAATAGCTGTAATTATATACAATTTTGCCTATAGGATCGCCTTTTTTTGCCGGCTCTTTAAGATGTATTTTATTTTCATCTTTGATATTCTTCAATTCCTTGACACTCAGTTTATCTTTTGTGAGAAATGAAAGTCTTTTTTCAAGCCCGTCCGAATAAAACGACAATACGCCGGAAGACGGTGCAGTTATTTCGGCTTGATTTTCCCCTATTTTGTTAATTATCATCTGCTTTTCGGTACGCAATTCATCAAAAGTGGGAGCTGAAGAATCGTTTTGTTCTTTTAAAAATTTTATGGTTTGATTAAGTTTTTCAATTTTGGATTTAATTTCCGGCAAATATTCACGTTCTTCGTGCAAAATTCGACTTTGAGCGTCGGCATATAGGGAGTTGAGCTCAAGTTGCGCCGAAAGCAATTGTTTATTAATTGATGCAGTGGATATTCCGTTTTTCAACATGGAAAGTTTAAAGTTCACAAGTTGCAGTTCTTTATTCAAATCTTCAACCGTGTACCCGCTCTTAAGATATCCGACAATACTGCCTTGCTTTACCCTCTCACCTTCGGAAATAATATATTCGGCTTTTCCGTCAAAAGATGCGTATATCGGTGTTTCATTTCTTATAAGGACTGCCGACTTTTCCGTAACATTCGTGATGTGACCCATTTTAGCCGTTACAATTTCAACGGTGGCGGATTTAAAGGCGTAGTATATGTTTTTAAACAAAAATAGAGTAGTCGAAACCACCATAAATAAAACAAGCAGAGAACCTTTACGCAATTTATATTTATATCTGCGTTTACTCATTATTTAAGATGTATTCTCACCACCTGTCATATATTCAAATTCTCATACTGATTTACTTTAAAAAATGTAGTATGCAATCTTAAGCAAAATTTACTAT
>CAMYCP010000154.1 GCA_947254385.1 uncultured Filifactor sp.
CAACTGAAATTAAATTTGCAAAAAAATAATTTCCACTTGATTTTTTATAAAAATATCGCCTTAACCCACATTATATGGGAAGCTAAGGCGACAGAAGAATACAAAACGGTTAACTTATACTAAAATCGACACAAAAATAAAATTTTTTCAGCTTAAGTATATGATTATTGAAACAAAAGCGTTGTTCATGGCATGGAACATAAAACTTGAAGAGATAGAGCCTTTATTTATAATATATACTCCGGTTATGGAGAGGGATAGAGGTAAATAAGCCATACATTCAGGAAAAGCAATCGAATGAGCGCAAACAAAAGCTATAATTGAAATTATGGAGGCGATAAACCCTCCTACAAAATTGGAAAACTCACCTATCAATATATGACGAAAAAATATTTCCTCAACCAACGGTGCTATAAAAGTAAGATATATGAAATTTACAAAAAAAGGGACATCCTGCATTATTTCCAAAAGGCTTTCCTGATTGTTCGTTTCTTCATTAATCGAAAAGAATATACTGACTTTATAATTTATAAAATATGTAACAATCAGCAGAATAAAAATAAAGAAAGTTCTTTTTATCGGTTTTTTAAAAAAATCTACCAAAGAGTCCTTTATTTCTTCATGAAATAAAGCGACGGCAATTATAAACATAAAAGCATAAATACTGAAAAAAAATGAAGTATCTGAAATAATATTTTCATTTCTTGTTATATCCTGTATTGTAGATAAAATTGCAAGCGGAATCACGGGTAAAACACAACTTAGAATATATAAAACAGCAAAGACGCCGGATTTTCTCTTCATAAGACACACACCTTCTATAAACAACTTAAATTCACGTTTATTTTTTTACTGATTTGATATATAATCAATATAATTTATTTTAACACACTTGAAGTTTGAAAGGTATATAATGAAACGTAAAATCGGTATTTTGGGCGGGACTTTCGATCCGCCTCATCTGGCGCATTTTTATATAGCTGAAAGCGCACTTAGGTATGCAGGACTTGAAAAGGTGTATTTTATGCCGGCACTCAATCCTCCGCACAAGACTGAAAATAAAGTCAGTTCATACGATGAGCGTTATCAAATGACGAAATGCTGCATAAAAGACAACTTAAAATTTGAAATGTGCGATGCGGAAAAAATAATCGGACTTTCAAAATCATATACGGCAGATACCTTAAAATATCTTAAAACGCAAAATCCGAACATAGATATATATTTTATAGTCGGTATGGATTCTTTATATATGATGCATACGTGGCATACACCCGAAAAACTTGGAGAATACGCAAAGTTTTTGTGTTTTGCCCGTCCGGGTTTTGAAAATACGGATATAAAATTTCGTGCAGAATATTTGAAAAATAAATTCAATTTAGATGTAAGTTTTTTTGAAACATTTGCGTTGGACATATCATCTACGGAAGTTAGAAAAGCCGTGAGAAAAAATTTGAATATAAAATATATAGTTCCAAGTCCCGCAATAGAATATATCAAAACGCATAAGTTGTATATGGAGAATAAAGATGAATAGCGATAAAGAAAAACAAATTTGGAAATATTATGAAAAAAATCTGTCAATAAAAAGACAGAAACATATTCGAGGAGTGATCGAATCGGCAGAAAAACTTGCTGAAAAATACGGTGGCGACAAGGAAAAAGTACATACGGCGGCGCTTCTTCACGATTATGCCAAAGGACAGTCTCCGGATGAAATGAAGTATTGTCTCATAGAAAACAATGTGCTTTTAGACGATATACAAATGCGTTGTGACAGTTTACTTCACGCTTTGGTTGCTGTGGTTGTGGCTTTTAAAGAATATGGAATATCTGATATTGACATCCTCAACTCTATAAGATACCATACAACCGGCAGGAAAAATATGAGTATCAATGAAAAAATAGTATGTTTGGCTGATTATATAGAAAAAAACCGTAACTTTGACGGTGTTGAAAAAATACGTGAAAAATCTGAAAAGGACATAGATTTGGCATTAAAAACGGCATTTGACGGAACAATACGTTCACTTTTAAATAAAGGAGAACTTATACACCCGGATACACTTGCGGCACGAAATGAACTTTTAATTATTACGGAAAATAAACAAAAATGAAACGTTTTATAAAAAACACTTTACTCTTTATACTGGGAGTTTTTTTGCTTTTGTCTTTATCACTTGTAATATATTTAAAAAAAGATGAAATGGCACATAAAAAAACCGATGTCGGGCAAAAATGGCTCAACACTTCAACCAAAAAAGAAAGATGCAACATATTACTCTTGGGAGTTGACAGACTTCCGGAAGAAAAAGACAGCGAAAAATCACGCACCGACACCATTATGATACTGAGTATAGATCCTGTGACAAAAAGCGGTTATATACTTTCAATTCCGCGTGACACCCGTGTGCGACTGGACGGACATAACGGACATACCAGAATAAATGCGGCGCACGTAAGAGGCGGAATCGAACTTGCCGTATCGACGGTTAAAAATCTCACCGATTTACCTATACATCACTATGTAAGAGTTGATTACGATGCACTTAAAAAGACGGTTGACGACATAGGCGGTATAGAAATAAATATAGCTCAACAAATGGACTATGATGATGATTTGGCAAACCTGCACATACATTTTAGCCCCGGTGTTCAACTTTTGGACGGAAAAAGAGCTGAAGAATACTTACGTTTCAGGAGCGGGTATCAGGATAAAGACCTCGGTCGGATAAATGTACAACAACAATTTATAAAATCCGTGGCTGAAAAGATGCTTTCACCCGAATCTTTAAAAAACATACCGAAATATCTTGAAACGTTTGAACAATATGTTACAACCGATATGTCAAAAAAAGAAATGATATCAGTAGCCGCAACGGCTGCAAAAATAGATACTTTAAATATTGAACGCAAAACCATAGCCGGCGCTCCCAAAACCATAAACGGAAATTCATATTATATAGTTGATAAAGATGAATTGAAAGAGCAGATAGCATATCTACAAAAAGGAAAATATAATGCGGACAAAAATTCTCCCGAATATTTTGAAAAAATAAAATCTCCGAAATTGACTGAAAAAGACGGAGAACCGTCCGCATTAGACAAACTTCTTACAAAAAATAAAAACGAAAATAAAAAAATTATAATTTCGGTATTTAACGGTTGCGGGAAAAAAGGTGCGGCGAATAGAGTGGAGGAACTGCTAAAAATACGCAATATAGAGGTGACATATACCGGCAATGGCTCAAATTTTGATTGTAAAAAAACTGTAATAT
>CAMYCP010000155.1 GCA_947254385.1 uncultured Filifactor sp.
GATTTAGAACGGTTATTATTTTTTTCAAAATGGTGTTTACTGAGATTTTCTTCCGAACTGTCTTTCGGTTTGTTTTCGTTTATTTTTTTATTTTGAACGATCTTATCGCTCTTTACGGTATTTTCCTTATTTTTTCCCTGAAGTTCCGATTTTATAAAATCGCTCTGTTCCTGCGTCAACGTACTCATGTGATTAGTTATAGATATAGAATTTTTATTTAGAAGTTCTATCAGATCTTTGCTGGTCATATTGAGATCTTTGGCAAGTTTATAAACTCTTATTTTCTCCATACTCTTCTCCTCTCAATATCTTTATAATACCTCCGGCAAAATTTTTATCGGTTATGGCGACAACCGCACGTTCTTTTTTGCCTATTGCACGACCCAAGGTATCTCTGTCGAACATTCTGTACACGGGTATGTCTCTGTAATTTGCTTTGTCACATATCCGTTTGGCGGTATTATCAGATATATCTTCAGCCAAAAATACTATTTCGGCTTTTTTTTGTTTTATAATATTCAGCACATTTTCTTCTCCTGATTTTATTTTTCCCGCTTTTTGAGCTAAACTGATCATGTTTATAACTTTATTCATCATTTTTAAAAATTGCTTTCTCTATTTCATCATATATGTCCATAACAACTTTACATTTAAACGCACGTGAAAGCCCGTCACTTTTTTTAAGTTTGTCAAAACATTCACGGGTTTTGCATATATAAGCACCCCGTCCGTTGGCTTTGGACGAAGCATCATAAAAAATCATGCCTTCTTTATTTTTTACAATTCTGACCAGTTCTTTTTTGTCGTTGTGTTCCGCGCATACTATACATTTTCTCTGCGGTATTTTTTTTACTCTGACGGGTTTAGCCATATTTTTTCACTTCCCTGTCAATTTAATCTTCATTCACTTCTTCATCGGTTTTTTCCAAGTTCTCATTTTCTTCTTTTTCTTGAGTTTCACTTTTTATGTCTATACGCCAGCCGGTGAGGTTTGCCGCAAGGCGTGCATTCTGTCCGGACTTGCCTATAGCGAGGGAAAGCTGATAATCCGGTACAACCACCCGTGCGGAATGTGTGTCTTCATTTATCATTACGTTTACAACTTTGGCGGGATTTAATGCGTTTAAAATATATTGTGCAGGATTTTCATCATAGTTTACGATGTCTATTTTTTCGCCTTTAAGTTCATTTACTATTGCTGATATTCTGTTGCCCGCCGAACCGACACAAGCTCCTATAGCGTCAACTTCCGGCTTTACGGAAAGTACCGACATTTTAGTCCTCGACCCCACCTCTCTGGAAATGGATTTGATTTGTACAATTCCGTCGCTTATTTCCGGCACTTCTCTTTCAAATAAACGTTTTACAAATCCTGGGTGACTTCTCGATACATTTATTTGAGGCACTCCATTTTTTCTGCCCACTTTAAGTACATACACAAGCACCCTGTCACGCAATTCGTACTTTTCGCCGGGTATCTGTTCACTTTGTGCCAAAAGGGCTTCGGTGTCCACGGTTATACCTTTTTCGTTTACAAGGTTGAGGCTTACTATGATACTGTAGTTTTTGCCTTTTCTGACCACTTCGCCCACCATTATTTCACTTTCACGTTTTATAAACTCGTCATATACGATGTCACGTGATGCCTCGGTTATTTTTTGAATTACAACCTGTCTTGCAGTCTGCATGGCTATCCGCCCAAAATCCCGCGGTGTCCTTTCTTCTCTTAAATTGTCTCCTATTTCATAGTCCGCATTTATTTCCTGAGCGCCCTCAAGTGAAATTTCTCCCTCCAGAAGATCTATTTCACGTTTATTTACCACGTGCCTGTTGGAGAAAACTTTTATATCGCCGGTAAGTCTGTCAATCTTAACTTCCACGCTGTCTATTTTGTCATTCCTATCCAATCGCTCAACTTTTTCCGGATTTAAACCGAAATCGTCCCGTTTTTCATGCTCGCTGAAATCTTTTTTGTACGCTTTAACCAATGCGGTTTCAACCGCTTCAAGTAAAACTTCCTTGCTTATGCCGCGTTCCTCTTCGAGCTGTTCTATAGCTGCCATAAATTCGGAACTCATATATACTTTTCCTCCTTAAAAATTTAATTTCAATTTAACCACTGCCACATCGCTTTTTTTAAAAACTTTTTCTTCCCCGTCCACTTCAATTACTATGTCGCCGTTTTCGTTCAAGCCTTGCAAAATTCCCTCAAATTCCTTTTTATCACCTATCGGCTTATAAGTCTTGAGCGCTACAGTTTTACCGCTCTCCCGTATAAAATCTTTTTCTTTTTTGAGCGTGCGCTCCAAACCGGGAGAAGACACTTCCAGAAAATATGACTGTTCAATCGGATCTTCCCTGTCAAGTATCGAGTTTATTTCCTTGCTCTTTTCCTCTATATCTTCCATGGAAAGTCCGCCCGCTTTATCTATATACACCCTCAAAAAAAAGTCGCCGGCTTCTTTGACAAACTCGAGATCCACGAGTTCATAAGGTTCTGTAAATAAATCTACAATCAAATCTTCTATCTTTTTTTCGATTTTATTTGCCACTTTGTCTCCTTTCTTAAAATAAAAGATTATGTGTAAACATTTTATAAAAGGAAACTTCTAAAAACTTATAAAACTCAAAATCGCATTGAAACCATTATAAAATCAATATTTCTTTTTTAAAAACGAAGTTTTTGGAAGAACCCATGTTTTATTTAACTGTAAATAAAGGAGTGGGTCGCCCCACTCCTAAAAAATCTTACCTTTTTTATTATATCAAAGAAATAAACAGCTGACAACGAATTTGAACAAAAAATTTAATACAATAGTATACAAAATTTATTTTACGTACGTTTGGTTACTTAAGTTCGTCCTGACATATCGGATATTCGATGCTGTAGTTTTTACATTCTTTGCCTAAATCTTCCAACAGTTGAATAATATCCTTGCCGTAATCGCCCAAATTTTGTTCGATAGTTTTTTTATACAAAATCCTTATTATGATTTTTTCATCATTTTCCGTGAGCATATCCCAGAGTGCATCCAAATTGTTCCCGTAAGTATCCGAAAGGTCAAATATCTTTTTAAAATACTTGTGTGCAGTTTCTTTGTCGGTAAGTTCTCTACCGTCTAAAATTATTATATTCATTTTTTGATTTCTGCTACTCAAAATATAGTCAAATATACATTTAAACTATATCGAGAAATTAACT
>CAMYCP010000156.1 GCA_947254385.1 uncultured Filifactor sp.
GTATTGTAAGTTTCCTTATGTAAATTAAGTACATTTTTAAAAAAACTGTAACTTTTTTGTAATAAAGTCTTTTAAAATATTGATTTTGTGTTATAATATACGAGAAAGAAATAAGGTTTGATTTTTAAAGAAGGCAATCGGCTCAAAATACATATTTGCCGGCTTTTGTTTACGAAATAATTTTTTGGAGGAATTTTCATGAATCGTCTTATAGAAAAAACTCTTATGACATTTCTTATCGTTTTAAGTATATTTTTTGCGTGTGCGTTGTTTATAATTGAACCGGGAATAGGATATGAAGTAAGCGCCAACAAAAATCATATCGGTTTTGTCAAAACGACGGAACATATGGAAGAATTAAAAACCAAGCTGGATACCTCCCTTAAAAAAGAGTACGGTGCAAATATAAAATACGATTTGGACATTAAATACAAAAAAGTCAGGATTTCAAAAGCCGATTTAACGGGCGACAATGATTTAATATTTGCAATAACCGATAAACTGGATATTTATAGACCTGCCTGCCTTATAAGTTCCGACGGCCGTTTCGTAATGGCGACCGACACGAAAAATACGGCAAATAAAGTGCTTGAAGAGATACAGTCTCCGTATAAAAAACTGCACGAAAACGCTGAAATAAGTTTTGTCGAAGATGTCAAGATAATAAAAGCCGCAATGATACCCGTAGATATGGTTTTAGATCAAACACACGCTGTGGCGAGTCTTAAAAAACCTGTAAAACTGGCGAGTGTATCACGTTCCAATTTAATTCGCGGCAATATGGACGAAATTGAGAATAAACCGGTTAAACCTTTGATAGATGTTAAAGAAATTTATAACGAAATCGGAGAAGTTTCGTATACGGTAACCGATCAAAAAGTTAAAAATTCAAACTTAACCGAAGGTAAGACGAGAGTTAAATCCGAAGGCGTCGCCGGATTGAAAAAAGTAAACCGTAAAATAGTTGCAATAAACGGTGAACCCATAGAAAAAAATGTCGTATACGAAAAGGTAATAAAAGTTGCAAAACCCAAGATTATAGAAATCGGAACCAAACCTAAGGTATCGGGGGTCGTATCCATAGCCATGCAATATATCGGCACACCGTACGTATGGGGCGGAACTACTCCGAGAGGGTTCGACTGTTCAGGCTTTACTCAATACTGCTTTAGAAAAAGAGGATTATATATCCCGCGTACTTCAGGCGAACAGGCAAGAGTAGGAAGAAAAGTATCCAGAAGTGAACTTAAACCCGGTGATTTGGTATGTTTCCCGGGTCATGTAGGAATTTATGTAGGAGGCGGTCAGTTTATACACTCCCCTCACCCCGGTTCTTCGGTAAGAATATCAAATTTGGATACACGTCGCAATTTTAAATTCGGCAGAAGAGTAACGGATTAACATACAAAAATCCACCCGATAACGGGTGGATTTTTTATTTGAAAATAAAATTTTTAAAAATTTCTACAGGAAATTTTAAGAAATCGTCCTGTTTTCTGCTCAATTCTTTATCGGTTTACGCTCGTGTTAATTTCAAAAGCGGCGTTATGCAATTCTTCAATACCTTTCGGAATATCAACCGATGAAATATTATTTTTCTTGAAAGCAAACATATTTATCTTTTTGATACCTTCCGGCAGTTTTATTTCGGTAAGCATATTTTTATAGAATGCGGAAGTATCTATAACCTTTAAAGTATCCGGAAAATCTATATGTTCAATTTCATTTAAAGCAAACGCACTGGGATCTATAACTTCCAAGTTTGCACTCAAATGAACGTTTTTAAGTTTATTTCTATAAAATACGAAACCTTCAACCTTTTTAACCTTATCAGGAATTTTAACTTCCGTAAGTGCGCATACGCCGAATGCATCGAATTTAATTTCTTCAACTGTTTCAGGAATAACAACGGACGTGAGTTTTCTTCTGTAGAAAGCTTTTTCTCCTATAACTCTAACCGGCAAACCGTCCGGAGTAACGTCAGGAATTACCATATCGGTCAATCCTTCAAGTTTTACTCTGTCTTTGCCTTTTTTGCTCATTCCTTTAAGTTCGTCTCCCTTAAAAATAAAATCATCATACTCCCATACGCTCATGACGTCCTCCTCATAAATTAAATAATTAACATTGTTTACCATTATATCACATATATTTATCAAGTGAAAGTATAAAAGCGAAAGATATTTAACAAAAGGGTTAAAAAAATCGATTTCTTAAAAATAAAGGAGAAAATATTACCACGTACATAGTCCCGTGTATTCCTGTATAGTCCACAAAACAGATTTTATAAAACTTGGAGAAGGATATTTTTCAAGTTCTGTCGTATACTGTCCGTCCATGTTGGAAAATATTGTATCAAAATAATTTTTCATTTCCAATGCGTTTTTATCATCGGCGGGTAAAAGTATCTGTACGTTACTTTCGAGATTTAATCCCCGCATATTGCGTCTCGTATAGTTACAACTGCCGGTTACAATTTTGACTGTTGAATTTTTATTATATTTAAAATAAGCGGTTTTTACGTGATACTGTTCCCCGTGAGTATCATACCATCGCGCTTTAATGTCGGGATATTTTTTGACCAGCCGATGCAAAGTATCTCTGTTAGGAGAACCGTTTTTTGTAATGCCGAACGCATCTTTGTTGGGATCGGCGACAATTCTAACCGAAACACCTCTCTTTGATGCCTTGCCCAAGGCTTTTAAAATATTTCTCTCGGATATATAAAATATCCCTATATCTATTTCATCATCTTTTTGAGCCTCATTTATATTTTCAAGCAGAGCCTTGTATATTCCTTCTTCGGTTATGAGTGATACGAAGTAATGCGAATCTTCTTTCACATCAGTAAATAAAGTATAGTCGAATGCATCTCCCGAATATCCGGAAAACTTTGCAACGTTTTTTTCACTCTCTATCAAATCGTTTTGCATATTGCTTGTAAATCTTACAGCTATGTTTGAATGGTTGGCGCTCGCATCGTGCGGATTGGAAGTGGATATTATTGCCCCATCTTCACTTACTAAGGTTTTACGGTGATTTGCCTTGAAATTTGCGAGTTTTAATATGGATCTTACGTTTACTTTCGGCGCATCCGGATCAAAAAAATTTTTTATCCAATTTCCGCCCTCAGCTGAAAACCAACGGAAATAACAGCGATAATACCCGGATAATAAAGGATTACTG
>CAMYCP010000157.1 GCA_947254385.1 uncultured Filifactor sp.
ACAAGGAGTATCGTCGGCAGCGTCAGATGTGTATAAGAGACAGCTTATAAGTTCACCTCAAAAAACTATATTTTTATTTCTCCTTAATAAATCGAATTTATAATATGCTCCATCTGTTATTTTAAATTTTAAAAATAATCAAAAAATATATTTTTCGTCCGCAAATAGCCTTTTCATATGCACTACTATAGAGTAATTATCGGTATAGTATATCTTATAAAAACTGTTTTCTATAGCTTTTTCATCATCCATATTTTCTACATAAAATTTTACTTCATCGGAATTTACCGGTCTATCCGTCTTCCACGGTAAATTAAAGTCAATTCGTCTGAAATGTTCAGCAAAAGGATAGTCTTGCGCCGTCATTTCAAGATGTGCATATTTCGGTGTGCGATCACAGTAGAAAAATTTTTTATGCGGATAGTAAAAGATATTCTGATTTTTAAAATAAAGGTTTTCTTCAACCAAAACATCTCGCTCTGTCAACGTATCGGTTTTTATCTGGCATATATCTTCATATGCGGCTTTCGGATTATAAATAGCCAAGTTACGATCTATTTTCAGTTTCGGAAAAGCAACCGTAAAAATTAACAAGAATATTATGAGAATGTTGAGAGAAAAGCCCGCAATATTATTCGATACGTTATTTTTTCCGGTATTTATAAGTTTTCTCATAAAAATTATAGCCGCTATAATTAGGATAGCAATTAAAATTGACGTGAGCAGTCCACTGTAATAAATCGCTCTCAGCATAGATAGTGCGGGATTTTTGCCGAAAACATAGAAAAACTCCTTAATTGCCATAGGTAGATATTTATCTGTTATTGAAATAAGGTTTATAAAAAATACCGCAATGTTTAAAAGGCTAAGCGCCGATAAGTCTGAAAGTGTACGTTCTTCCACATCTTTCATATGTGCCGACTGTAAAAATAAACCATTTAATAAATTGTCGAATTCTTTTTTTGTGGGTATACGTACCGTTGAATTTTCGCGGATTTCTCGGTTTATCATATCTGTCAATGCACTCTTATATTCATTCTCCTTTTCTTCAGTTATCAAACTCGGCTCATTTTCGCCTACAAAACGTGATACGAACGTTTCTTTGTTTTCTTTATAATACAGTGCTTTTTCCGCACTGTAGCCGTGTACGGCATGGGGCGTACTATTTTCTAATAAAGCATACAACATGGTTTCAAGTGTTCTTCCGTTTATAGAGATATTTATTTCTTTGTATTTTTTGTCCCTGATTTTTATAATAAATTTTCCAACCCCGTATTTTGTCGAAACTTCACTATAAAGCCATATTATTTGCAAAAGTTCAACGACCGTTACATAATTGTTTTCATTTACTACTAAATACTTGTCGTTCAGCCATATATCATCTATTACGGGTTGTTGTTCTAATATATCTTCCAGTTGTTTTTCAGACAAAAAATGCCCTTCTTTTATTACAGGTATTTTGGGAGGATTGAGCTTTTTGTAGTTCAGTACAAGCCATATAAAAAAATCCAGAACTGCTATTATGATCATATTTAAATCTCGTTTTTTCAGCGGTTCTTTCAGGAAAGATTTGAATGTTTCTCCTTTGCTTTCCCACATAGCTCCTTCTTCATACATTGCAACAAATCTACCTTTAAAATCCGTGTTCGGATCAATATACATCTTTTCGGGAGAAGGCAGAAGATGGATTTTTCTGATACCGTCTTTAAACGTCACTGTAGCCGTAGCCGCGGAATTGTCTTCATTAGGAACTATATCTTTTGCATCAATCTTGAAATTTTTTTCATTTGCATCATAAAAATCATAATTTGACGGTGATTCATACTCTTTGTTTGTAAAATGCATAAATTCACTATAAAAAATATTTGTAACGGATATTATAAATATAATTTCAAAAACCAAATACAATATCAAAAGGTGTCTTTTTTTAATTTTTATAGTTTTCAACACGTTCTCCTAAAAGCTTATAAAATTAGAATAAAATATAATTCTTTTACACAGAAAAATTGTATTTCGTTAAACACGACTAAACGTATCAATGAAAAAAGATGCTAAATTTTTAATGTTTCTTGATATTACCTTATTTTTTGGATTTAAATCTTATATCTTCCCCTATGAACGGCAAGATTTTAAAGTACATACTCAATCTTGAAAAGATTCTTTCTTCGTATATTTCTTTAAGTTTGATAATGCTTAAATTTGTAGAAATTATCATTTTTTTAGAGTTTTCCGTGCGCCTGTTTATTATATCGAACAAAAAACTTTTTATAAACGAATTTGTCACTTCAGTACCTAAATCGTCTATTATCAACAGGTCGGAGGTAAATAACCTTTCGTACTCTTCCTTAAAGTCTTGCCTGTTTTCTTGTATAAATGTCACATTCTCCATTACATATATGAGTTCGTGTATGCTGTAGTATACAGATATAAAACCGGTTTTCATTACTTCCTTGGCTATGGCGGAAGACAAAAAACTTTTGCCTAAACCGGTTTTGCCATAAAATATCATACTTTTATACTGTTCATCATTCACATTTTTAACAAAGGTTTTGGCATCGGATAAATATTTTTCCATGATTTCCCTTTGTGTCACCATAGTTTTATCCGGCATTTGATATTTTTTATAATTGTCAAAAATTTTTAAATTGAATGTATCAAAATCGGCTTTTTTGTTCATAAGATTTGACTTTGCGTATATTTGACGCATTGTGATTTTTTTTACACATTCACACAAGATGAACTTGCCGTCCTGCATTCTGTATCCTGTATCATGGCATTTATCGCAGGCGTATTTTATTTTAAAATCATCGTCTTTAAGATTATTACCGGCTATATATTCTTTTATTGCGGTTTTAAGTTCAGCAATTCTCTTTTCTTTTTCAATTACCGCTTTATCATCGTTTGCAATTTTACAGCGGGTTTTTTGTATATACAAAAAAGATAGTTCATCTTGATATTTTTTAAGTTCAGGATGAACAATATAAAGTTTTTGCACACGTTTTTCAAAATCTTTCTGTGCTGAAAGCCTGAGCTTTTCATAATATAAAGTAATTTCTCTATCCATAATCTGTCTCTTATACACATCTCCGAGCCCACGAGACTCCTGAGCATCTC
>CAMYCP010000158.1 GCA_947254385.1 uncultured Filifactor sp.
TTTTTACATTAGAAATTTTTGTAATGAAACATTATTTTAAATTCTGTTTAATATTGCATACTACATTTTTTAAAGTAAATCAGTATTACTTAATACAATTGATAAAAAGTTTATACGATGTAATCATAAAAAATAAGAGTCCTGTCCGGGTCTCTTATTTTTTACAAATTTATAAGGGGGGAATATGATGAAAGCATATTTACTTGCTGATTTTGGCAGCACATATACCAAACTTACGGCTATAGATATTGAAAAAGCTGAAATTATATCTACATCTCGCACAATTACCACGGTAGAAACTGATATAATGAGAGGATTTAATCAAGCGGTGGATAAATTAAAACTTCCTAAAAATGTTGATTTTATAAAAACCTTGGCGTGTTCTTCCGCAGCCGGAGGTCTTAAAATGTTTGCCGTAGGTCTTGCAAAAAATCTCACCGTGGAAGCTGCAAAGCGTGCGGCGCTCGGAGCAGGTGCAAGACTTATAAAAGTATATTCATATGAGCTTAAAGACAGCGACATTAAAGAAATAGAAACCGGTAATGCAGATATAATACTTCTTTGCGGTGGCACGGACGGCGGAAATTATAAAAACATAATATATAATGCGCATATGCTTTCTAAAATTAATCTTAAAGTGCCTGTAGTTATAGCCGGAAACAAATATGCTTCAGAAGAAATAAAACGAATTTTCGATGAAAAAAATATAGAATCCGTAATAACTGAAAACGTTATGCCCGAAGTTAATACATTAAACAGTGAACCTGTGAGAGAAGCTATACGTGAGCTATTTATGAAACATATAACTGAGGCTCACGGAATGAATCATGTGCGGGGTCTGATAGACGGAATACTCATGCCTACGCCTGCAGCGGTAATAAAAGCGGCAAAACTTATTTCATGCGGAACGGATAAAGAAAACGGTCTTGGCGATACCATGGTTTTGGATATAGGAGGAGCAACTACCGACGTACATACAATAGGGTACGGACTTCCTGAATACAACGAAATAAGATTTGAAGGCATGAGAGAACCTTTTGAAAAACGAACCGTTGAAGGGGATTTGGGAATGAGATATTCCGCCGTAAGTCTGTATGAAGCGGTAGGTGAAAACGGAATTAAAAAATATCTTAAAGAAAATTATGATATAAAAGCAGAATGTAAAAGACGTGCTGAAAATATAAAAATGATCCCTCAAAATGAATATGAGGAAACATTTGAAGAGGCAATGGCGAAAGCTTGTGTACATTTATCCGTGGAACGTCACGCAGGAACGTTGCGTAAAGAATTTACGGGACAAAGAAACATAATTTATCAAAAAGGTAAAGATTTAAGTGAAATTCATGTTGTTATCGGTACCGGAGGAGTAATAATAAATAGTCTACATCCTAAAGAAATACTCAAGGAGTGTGAAAAAGACAAAGCCGATGAACGTAAACTTAAAATAGAAAAAGCCGATTATTACCTCGATAAAGAATATATCTTGTCCGCAATCGGACTTTTATCCATGGATATGCCTGAAATTGCACTTAAAACCGCACTTAAATACATTGTTAAAATTTGATCTTAAGTAAAATAAAAAGAGAGCTCTGTTTTGTTTTCACGAAACAAAGTTCTCTTTGTAAAATAAATTATTTTTCAAAATTTAAAAATTCCAAATACGTAAGTATATAGTTATACATATTTTGCGGTGTATATTCTTGAATTATGGCATCGCTTAAAAACTTTTCGACCTTAACTTCAGGTGAAACGCCCAGCGTATCGCATTTTAAATTTGAATATACCACGGTTTCATCCGATATCGACTCAATTACCTGTAGCGATATACCGTTAAAAATAGCTATACTGTCGGGTATAGTAATTTTACTTTCATCATCCGACAATATATAAAACTTGAGGTTGGAATTATTTTTTATGATATCGAAAAAGTCTTTAAGTGTTTCTTTCATTTCTTTTATGTCAACTGTCGTTGGCGAGCAACAGAAAGAAACCTTCTTTTCTCTTAAAAACTCATGCAGTTTTTCCTTTATTATATATATTGAGACATTACATGATTTCAAATTTTTGTTTATTACAAAATCTATAGTCATATCTATAGGAATTATATACTTTGAATCGGTTTTTCTGTATTTTTTTGAAAATAAAAAAGAAAAATCATTAAGAATATATACATATGAAGGTTTTGAAAAAGTATTTGCAACCCATTCGGGATTACCGTCAAAAGAAGTGACACCGATTTCTCCGACATTTTCTCTATCGGTAATCAATTCGTGAAGGGAAAATCTCATTTCATGAACGGTGGACGTATCGTCCATTAAAAGATACTTGTTGCGTTTAAACGGGGATTCTTTTATTATGCAGTAACATCCTTGAGTAAGGACGAATTGAGGCAGTAAATCGGGCTTTATTTTGTATATGAAAAATTTTATATGTGCGTCTAAATATCTCAAATCTTCCGCAATTTTTATGAGCGACATAAATTTTCTGCAAGCATCCGTTTCATCGCTTATATAGTAGTTTATACATACTTCCCTCGTTCTAAAGAGCATACAATAACCTTTCACCTGACTTGAAAAGACTTTATGCAAATCTTTCGGTGAAAAAGTCGTATCGACTTCCAGCATATCGTAGTGTTCTATTGCATTTGAGCAATGATTGTGCAAATTGGAAAGAATATAATCCAAATTTGAGGAATAACATACGTTTCTATACGCCGATTGACCGGGAATAAGCGCAGTATTGATATTTGCCTCTTTGGCGGATTTATAATACGATGCGATAAGATGTCTGTATATAAATTCCCTAAGTTCGTCAAGAGTTGATATTTCAGGAATCTCTTCATCCGGAAATTCCCGGTTTATTAATTTTTGATTTTTTAACTCAAAAATCCTTTTCGACAGATATGAAGCACATGTTTGCACAATATCCGATATGTTTTTTTTGTTAGGCAGATTTACTCCGTTTATCCACTTGGATATATAGCTCGGATCATATCTGAGTTCTTTGGCGATATCTTTCATTTTTACTCTAGATATCCGCTGTCTCTTATACACATCTCCGAGCCCACGAGACTCCTGAGCATCTCGTAT
>CAMYCP010000159.1 GCA_947254385.1 uncultured Filifactor sp.
TTCCCATATATAAATCCATACATATATGCGAAAAACTTAAAACCGCCTTTTCCATGTCCCACATTTTATTATTTATAACTGCCAACAATTATAAAAATGCCTTTCCTGAAATAATAAACGCACGGAGGAACAATTTTATAGACGCTTTCCTAACCGCCGATTCAGGATTGGATGAAGTGATGGCAACAATTAAATCGTTGGCGTAAAAAATTTTTTTGAAGGAGTGAAATGACATGAAAAAACTTTTTGCAATCGGTATGTCGGCATTGATGTTCGTATCGCTTTCAGCTTGCGGAAAAAAAGCGGAAGCACCTAACGCCGCACCTGCTGAAGAGCCGAAAGAAGAAAAAAGCGCCGAAACGGCAAAGACTTTTAAAGATGAAGACATGTACAAGAGTACCGTATGGAAAGCGGTAATTCCTAAAAACTGGGTAAAAGATGAAGAAAATTCGAGAGAAGACGAAACATCCTCCGATATAACCTACAAACTTGAAGGCGGAGAAGATATGGTAGCGGAAATTAACGTATGGGAAAACGGCAGCCCTGATACACTGCGTCAGGAAGTTTTGGACAACGGATATACATTAGAAGACTTCAAAGACAAAAAAATTGAGGGCGGTATCAATGTAGGGTCGTACTATGGCTTGGTTATCGATTATGACAATAAGAAAAAGGTGTTTATAAGAGACGAAGGCAAAGGATACGATGCCGAAATAACTCTGCCCGACCTTGAAGGCGACAACAAAACCGTATTGGACAGCTTTACTTTTACTGCGGAAGACAAAGGCAAAGTAGATCCGCCTTATCCTTTCGACGGAACGCCGTATGAAGCGACCGTAGGCTCTAAAACAATAGGAAATACCACAGTCGGTGCGGAATTTATGAAACTCGATCCGCCTTTTACTCTGTATGACGTATTCGGCACGGACGGCACGGTATACGGAGACAATTTCTATCTGCTGTATAAAGACAAAGTAAACGTATACTCCATATCTCAAGGCATGAAACTCATAAAAGAAATCGCACTTGATGATGACTATGAACACATGGATGCGCTTAAAGACGGCAGAATATACGTATCAAGTTTCAGCAAAGATACCGTAATCATTGAAGGTACGGAAAAGACAGGCACATTGGCTTCAAAAGACAACCTTATATTATCTTCCGACGGCACTTGGGGCGTTGAATATTTTGTAGGAATGGATCAGCTGAAAGAAGTTACCATAGGTTCCGACGGCACGATAAACAGAAAAGATCTTAAACTTGTCGACGGCAACGGAAATGAAGTTCAAAAAATGGCAAGCAAAGTTTATATAGTTGACGATAAAATATTTGTAAGTGGCGGAGCATCTGATGACAGCGGAGAAGTTTTGTGTATGTACGACAAAAACGGCAAGCTGTTAAAGACGTTAAAAAATGCGGGTGACGAGCCTTTAGGGTCGATTACGGGCGTAGTTGCGACTAAAGAAGGATATTTTGCAAGTGACGGCAACATGAGAGAACTCTATATGTGGAATAAAGACGGTAAATTCATGGGCTCTGCTGAAGACTCGGAACTTTTCGGCACTAACTATCCGTGGCTTGCGAAGATGTTTAAAGGTATCGACGGCAACTGCTATATAGTAATGACCGAACAGAGAGAAGATAAATCTTCGAATGAAGTTCTCCTCTTTAAACTCACGGGATTATTCTAAAAAAAGCATTAAAACACGTGAGATGATTTTGTCATAGCTTTCAGATTATTTTAAAAAAATGTCGTAAAGTGGTGATTTATCTCTTAACTTGCGGTAAAATAAAAATATGTAATATGAACCCATAATGATAGGATACAATGTTATGGACGATAAGAAAGTCGGTTTTTGTAATCGTTATTAAATTGTGGCGTAAAACCCACACGCTTGCGTGTGGGATGAAAGCCGTTTTTTCTATGCAAAACTATATTTATACTACTTGACATAAAGTAGCTTAACAACTAAATGTTAGGGAGATTGACTGTACTTCCTTGTCGTAAGACAGAAATTTACCGTTAATGTGGTCGTAGGATTGCTTGGTAATGAAAGTTCTGATTCAAACAGATTTACACTTGTAACTCCAAAGCCTGAAAATGGTGTACGATTACAAGCTACACTTGGCAATTAGAACCCCACGGGCTTGCCTGTGGGAACAGTCAGATAAAAAACGTTGATATATTTTTGAGGAGGGCGTTATGAGATATTCAATTGAAGGCGGAGCGCTGCCGATTGTGAGGATTTTTTTGGAATCCGGAGAAACGATAGTAAGTGAATCCGGTGGCAGAACATGGTTTAAAGGAAACGTCGAAACCACGACAAACAGCGGTGGGGGACTAAAAAAAATGTTTGGCAGGGCGCTCACGGGAGAAAGCCTGTTCATGACAAACTACACGGCGCAAGGTGCGGCTGAAATTGTATTTACGTCGAGTTTCCCCGGCAAAATAATGCCGGTTGAAATAGCACCCGGCAGAAACGTAATTGCGCAAAAAAATGCGTTCATGTGTGCAACACAAGGCGTTGAACTTTCGATGCATATGCAAAAGAAATTCGGAGCCGGACTTTTGGGCGGTGAAGGATTTTTGATGCAAAAACTCAGCGGATCGGGCATGGTATTTCTTGAAATAGACGGCTACTGCGTAGAATACGATCTGGCCGCCGGCGAAAGAATAGTTGCCGATACCGGTGTGCTTGCCGCAATGGATGAAAGTGTAAGCATGGATATAGAAAGAGTAAAGGGAGTTAAAAACATGATGTTCGGCGGAGAAGGACTGTTCGACACCGTTCTTACAGGCCCCGGCAAAGTATATCTGCAAAGCATGACGATAGCAAAACTTGCAGGATTATTGCAACCGCTCATAGTTTCCGGCAAATAAATTATAAAAATCCCCTTAATTAAGGGGATTTTTTGTAAACAAAAAGGAGATAAAAATGAAGAAAAAATATTATGCCATGGCGCTTGCGATAGGGCTTACCCTAATACCGCTTAGTATAAACGCCGTGGATATATACTATCAAATGAGCAAAATTGAAGGGGCGCAAG
>CAMYCP010000160.1 GCA_947254385.1 uncultured Filifactor sp.
ATCGTCGGCAGCGTCAGATGTGTATAAGAGACAGCAAAATACTTGTCGCCTCAATAGATGCTTGGACAGCGGATAATTCCAATCCGATTCAAAAACCTGCCGATATAAACGCCGTCAATTCTCAAGGCAGACGAGTATATGAATATATAGGCGACAGAGATATACTCAAACAGATAATAAAAGGGGAAAAAGAACCGAACGATAAAATAAAAGGCGTCTTTCCAAATGTTACAAAAGAAATAGAATTGGATGAGACAAAGTGTATATTTGAAAAAGGAGTACTCACGACGATAGGAAAAGGCTCCGAGAAATTGTATTATGCGGTCTTATCTTCCGGAGCGGTGACAAAACCCGACGGTTCCATTTCAATCAAAGATTCCGACTATGAAACCTATGTAAGAAAAAACATCATTATAAAAGGAGATGACAAATACTATTCGGTAGATTTGTCGCGTTGATATTGTTTAGTAAAAAAAACCGTGTTTTGCTTTGATATTGTTTAGCAAAAAGCAGTATTTTGTAAAGAAAGTATCAAGTAACCTACGAACATTTAAATTCGTGAGACGAATTGATACAATAAAAGTAGGGTAGGAACTGCCCTTTACTTACGCTTGTGAACTTTACGTAAGACGGTAGAGTAATCTTATAGATTATGAAACGCAAGTCAGAGTTTGAAGCAAGAAGCACCTAACCTAAAGTTTCGTGTAGCTTGCGTGTACCGTCAAGCTGTTAATTTATAAAAAACCGTCAAAAACATTAAAAAAAATTAAAAAACATTAAAAAAAATTAAAAAACATTAAAAATTTTAAAAACATTAAAAATAAGAGGTGAATTATGGAGCTGATTATGGAAGTTGGAAAAAAACTGCAATATAAAAGCAGACACAAAGGCTCTACAATTGTAATAGCAATAGTCATTTTTGCTGTAGTATTTGCGGCATCCACTGCAATATACACACTTTCTACCAACAACACGCACAACGTCTCCATGGACTTTAAGCGTGAGCAGGATCTCTATGTTGCAAGAGCCGGAATAGAAATGGTGTACGGTGCTTTGGTACAGGATCTTAAAGGACCTGACGGCAAACCGCAAAAAGGGGTGACCATAGTTTCAAGGACGGGGATAAAATCTCCTGCAATGCCTTCTTCATTTAATCCGTACGGCGGCTTGGATAGAGAACGCAGCAAAGCCAAAGCAAATCCTATACTTAATTATTCACAGGCTGACGGAAATGCTTTAAAAATCACGTTGCCTGACGGCAAAACTGAAGTGGGAAATTGTGACATACTGTTGGAACTTTTCTTACCTAAAGAGGATGACAGTAAAACATGGTATTATAAAATAACATCAACCGGCAGAGCCGTCACATCCTCTACAAATAAAAAAATTGACGGTCATACGTTGACAATGTTTGTATACATTACAGAGGCCGGCAGACCTAAGGTATACGACGGCAATATTGAAAAACCTCTGTAGAAAGGAGCGGACATGAGAAAGAGAAAAGCATTCACCCTTATAGAAATCATACTTGCAACTACATTAGCGAGCATAATAATTGCTGTCGGACTTCAAATGATGGGAACTACATCAAAAGGTTTCCGGCTTATGGACAGACAGTTTGACTTACAGTCCGACGTGCGTACATCGGTTAAGAATATGAACAATCTATTGAAAAACTCAAAACAAATATTTTTTGTAGACAGGACCGTATTTGACCCCGAAATGGATCTACAAGGTAAAGACAAGAACAGCTTAGATAAAGCGTTTTGTTATATCGCTGTACGTAAACAGAAAGACAGCACCGGCAAAATAATCGGCAATATAATAATGAACATATTTTATGACAATAAAGCCGGCAAGTGGATGGAAGTTCCGATAACGTCCGAGCAAAAAACAGCCGGAGGAGAAGACGTCTATAAAGGTACGCTAAACTACGACATGAAATTTTACAGAGACGAAACCGATAAAGAAAAAGTCGATAAGGACTACATGAAAAAAGTCGAAAAAGGTATCGTATCCGTAGATGTAAAAGGTAAAGTCATTATGGACAAAGCGACCGGAGATGAAGACAGTAAATTTGATCTTAGCAAAGATATTTACGCACAAAACGTAAATCAGGTAATGATCTCAAAATACGCCACCGGCGGGCCCGATACGTATACCGCAATAGCATATACAAACAATGCGGTAGCGAAAGGGGAAGCTACAAAATATGCTGTAATTATGGTACTGGACCATTCAGGGTCTATGAATTCTAAAATGGATGGAACTGATATTCAATATGTATCAGAATATCCGGAAATGAGAAAGGCTATCTTAAATGACTGCTTGACAAATACAAGCACGGGCTTTTATACGCGACTTGCAAATCAAGCTAGAGAAATGAAAGAAGATTCTACAGATGATAAGAGTAAGCTGGATTTATATTTTTTGCCGTTTAGTGACATTGCTGATATGGCAGTTGTTAAATACGATAAAAGAGATCCATATGGGCGTTATTATATGAGTGCTGATGAAAGACTTAAGATTATTGAAAAAAATATAGATTATGAGTATGAATTATATCGATCTGGCCGTTATAAATTTCGAGAGTTAAATGATGAAATGCGCATTTTTTTGAAGAGTAGGAATAAGAATATAGAACAATATAAACAATGGGTTCGTTGTAAGTATAATGGTCTAGGCCCAGGATTAGGATTAGGAGCACAAATACTTGAAATGGGTGGTGGACCTTATGATATGACCAATATGCAATATTCTTGTACTGTAGATAGGCTATACAATGAGTCCGGAACGATGACTGGTCGTCGTGATGTTTTTAGGAATTTGATAGAAATTACAAATGATTATTTTTATAAATATGATAACAATAATTATGGTCATGATGTATCTATGATGGGCGGTACAAATTTGGGCGAGGGCATAATGCAGGCTTTGTGGCTGGCAGGTCAGTTAAAGGATGTAGATCATAAATATATAGTTGTATTAACGGATGGACAGCCTACAAGATATGTAACGTATGCA
>CAMYCP010000161.1 GCA_947254385.1 uncultured Filifactor sp.
AAAAGAAATTTTATAATTGTATCCATACGCTTTATAAATAAAAGTTATATACACCTGTGGAAAAAGTCAAAATTTTTTTGTTGAAAAATATCAAAATCAGATAATTATGAGGCTTTCATCTTGTGGATATCTTTTTTTTACTCTTGAAGTTTATCTGTAATTTTGTTAATATTATTCTAAATTTATAAATCTTATTTATCCACATTATCCACACCCTGTTGATAAATTTGTTAATAACTTGTGTATAAACTTTGAATGTCCCACACAAAAATATTTAATATTTATGCACATCCTGTTTATAAAATTATATAAACTTATTTTTTTATATACTTATACACAAATTTATCAACATATAATAAATTGGAGGCATTAATGGACATAGATTCTTTTTGGGCAGAAATAATCAACCACAGTCAGAGCATTGAAAGTGCAGGATTCAATCTTATAGCCAGAAATATAAATCCGCTGATGATAAAATCCAACACTTTGTATTTGCTGGCAAATAATGATTTCATAAAAAGTGTTATAGAATCAAACTACAGAAAAGATATTGAAAAAGAGGCAAGCGAAGTTTACGGGGAAAATATCTTTGTGCAGGTAGTGACCGAAAACGATATAAACGATAAGGATTTTGACGAAAAAGAGAAGGATATTGAACAAAAGGCCGCTCAAATAATCAGAACTACAATCAATCCCAAATACACATTTGAAAATTTCGTGCAGGGATCAAGCAATGAATTTGCCTACTCCACGTGTCTTTCAGTTGCCGACAGTCCCGCAGAAAAAAACAACCCCTTATTTATCCACGGCGGAGTAGGTTTGGGAAAAACTCATCTAATGCACGCTATAGGAAACCGCATTTTAAATAGAGATCCGGATGCCAAAATTCTCTATATCTCGACGGAAACATTTGTAAATGAACTGATAAATTCAATTAAAGACAACAAAAACGAAGAATTTAGAAACAAATACCGCAAAAACGTGGATATTCTCATGGTGGACGACGTACAGTTTTTGGAGCATAAAGAAAGTACACAGGAAGAATTTTTCCACACGTTTAATACCCTTTACAACGCAAAAAAACAAATTATAATTTCGAGCGATAAACCGCCCAAAGATATTGCGACACTTGAAGAAAGATTGAGATCGAGATTTGAAATGGGCGTCATGGTGGATATAATTCCGCCGGATTTTGAAACGAGAATGGCAATTTTGAGAAAACGGGCGCAAACCGATAAACTTCACGTGCCGGACGATGTCAATCAATATATCGCAAGAAACATCAGAACCAACATAAGACAGCTTGAAGGAGCGTTAAATACAATACTTGCCTTATCTCAAATGAAGAAATCTCCGATAACCTACGATTTGGCGGTCGAGGCGCTGCAAAAAAATTTCAATGAAAAGGAAACATTTCAAATCAGCATAAATATAATCAAAAACAAAGTTTGCAGCAAATACAACGTCACAGAGGAAGAACTGGATTCAAAAATCAGAAAAAGGGAAATTACAGAACCGAGACAGATTGCAATGTTTCTTGCAAGAGAACTTATCGACATTTCTCTGCCGAAAATAGGAGAATCTTTCGGCAAAAGAGATCATACGACGGTAATTCATGCAATAAACAAAATTGAAAAACGTATGAAGAGTGATGCCGAATTTAAAGCGGAAATCGAAAAAATAATACAGGAAATAAAAAACTTATAGTTATCCACAACGGTGGTTTGTATAAGATTTTTTTTTAAAATAAAATATGGATTTTTCAAGCGTTTTAATTTTATTTTCCATGAAAGTTATGCACAATTTACCAAAAAAATCGAATATTTATCAACAACCTTATCCAGATAAAAAATATTGAAACTTAAATTTTAAAGTATGTTTTCCACAAATTCACACCCCCTACTACTACTACTATTTTTATATATATTTAGTTATGGAGAAAAGAAAAATGAAAATTAAAATAAAACAAAAAGAATTGAACAGAGCCCTCCAAATTACATCCAAAGCAATTACAGCCAAAACCCCTATGGAAATACTGAAAGGCTTTTTAATTCAAACGGAAAATAACCAACTCTATATAACAGGTAATAATCTTCAATTAGGAATTAAAGTAAAAATAGATTGTGAAATTGAAGAACCTGGAAAAACAGTAGTTGAAGCCAAATTATTTTTGGAAATTGTAAGAAAACTTTCGGGAGACATCGTAAAACTCGAAGTAAAAGACGGAATAATAGAAATAAAATCCGGCAGAGCCAAGTTTACAATAAGAGAAATGTCCTCCGATGATTTTCCGACAGTAGAAGAACTTGACAAAGGCGTATATCAAAGATTAAATCCCGAAATTTTAAAAGATATGATAAGAAAAACATCTTTTGCGGTATCTACCGACATTTCAAGACCATTATTCAACGGGGTGAAAATTGAAATTCGCCGTGAAAATTTAAAGATGTTCGCTTTGGACGGTTACAGAATAGCTGTTAAAGAAGTTGAAATGAAAGCCGATATCGACGATTGTAAAATAAATGTACCGACAGATACTATTAATGAAGTTATGAATTTAAGCGAAAATTTTGAAGGCGACGTATTACTCGGAATAGAAAGTCGGGACGCAAGTTTTCAAATCGGTGACGTTTTAATAAAAACTCAGCTGATTGCAGGCGAATATGACGATTATAACAGTGCTTTTCCGTCGGAATTTAAAACAACCGTAAAATTAAACCGCAAAGAATTTTTGGATTCTTTAGACAGAGCCATGACTGTATCGGAAAACCGGAGCGTAAAGTTTGAAATAAATGAAGACGGCATGACGGTTATGGCTAAAAGTAATATATTAGGAGATCTTAAAGAGCTTTTAGATTCTAAAGTTTTGGGAGAAAGCCTTATTATATCTTTTAATATTATGTATTTTACAGATGTTTTAAAAAATATAACAAATGAAGAAATCACGCTTAAATTTAACAGTTCGATAAGCCCCTGCATATTGACATGCGAAGATGAACCGGGTTACACATATTTATTATTG
>CAMYCP010000162.1 GCA_947254385.1 uncultured Filifactor sp.
CTACACAAGGAGTATCGTCGGCAGCGTCAGATGTGTATAAGAGACAGGATCGGAGTATAAGCCTTCCATAGTTGAAATGGCTGATGGCGACAAGGCTTTGGCGTCTAAATGGATAGGTGAATTTGACAATAATTTAAGAAAAGAAAACGATAAAAAGCTTATTTCGGAACTTAAAAAGAATGCTGAATTTATGGGACTTAAAAACATAACATACGATATAAAAAATATTCCGGGTTATGAAACCGATGTTAAATATATAGACATACCCGAAACCGACTTTGTAAACGTAATAAAAAACGATGATTACAACGCTTTACAGGAAGAACGCAAAACGATTGTCCCAAGCGATCAGGCGGGACCACATTGGGTATACAGAGAGTGTGTTTTATACGATAAAAGTACGGGTATATGTTTGAAAGACATCTTGGATTATAGTGATTGATACAAAAGGATTTTTATAGTTTTTTAATTTTGTGAGAAAAAGGTGATTTTAAACTTAATGAATACAGAGAGTTTAGGTATTTTAGCGGTATTTTCGGCAGGGGCGTTATCGTTTTTTTCGCCGTGTGTACTCCCGATACTTCCCATATATATGACGTATCTTGCGGGACACGGGGCAGACACTGAAGACGGTAAACTTGCTTACAACCGTAAAAAGGTATTTTTTCACACTTTGTTTTTCGTATTGGGAATTTCAATTTCATTTTTTATATTAGGATTTGCATTTACGGAATTTGGGAAGTTTTTTTCAGGCAACAGGCTTTTGTTCGCTAAAATCGGGGGTATGATTATAGCACTTATGGGTCTGTTTCAGCTTGGAATAGTAGATTTAAGCTTTTTAAACGCTGAGAGGCGGATAAAGACGAATGTATTTTCAAGAAAACTCAGCCCGCTAAGCGCAATGCTCCTCGGCTTTACTTTCAGTTTTGCATGGACACCGTGTATAGGACCGACTTTGTCGTCGGTTTTGATTCTTGCGGCGAGTGCAAAAACCGAAGTTACCGCATTCATGTTGATTACAGTATATGCGCTCGGATTTTTTATTCCGTTCTTATTGTTGGGGTTGTTTACTTCATCGGTACTTAAATTTTTGGAAAAAAATCAAAAAATCCTTGCCTACCTTGTAAAAGTTTGCGGAGTACTTCTCGTAGTTATCGGGATTTTAATGTTTACAGGCAACATGAATTCCTTTACCGGATATTTAAATAAAGCCGTCTACAACGCAAATAAAACCGACACTCAGGAAAATAAAGAGGAGGACACTCAATCAAAAGAACAAACGGAGACACAATCTGAAAGCTCCGACGAAAAATCCGAAGACGCCGTGCCGGCATACGATTTTTCATCAGTCGATCAGTACGGAAACGAGCATTCGCTTGAAATGTACAAGGGTAAAGTTATTGTACTTAATTTCTGGGCAACGTGGTGCGGGCCGTGCAAAAAAGAAATTCCCGATATTTCAAAACTCTATGAAGAGTACGGCAATAATGAAAATGATGTCATAATCCTTGGAGTATCAAATCCGACCGATGAAAATAACAGTTCGGCAAACGACATCCCTGTAGATGAGCTTAAAACTTTCTTGAAAGAAAACAATGTGAATTATCCGACCTTGATGGACAGTTCCGGAGAAATATATTCATCATACGCTATTCAGGCTTTTCCCACCACATTTGTGATAGATAAAAATTCAAATATATCGGGCTACGCCCAAGGCGCTTTAAGTTACGAAATACTTAAAAGCGCAATAGAGGACGCGCTTAAATAATATTAAAACGGCTGAAATTCAACTTTTTATTTTGTTGAAGTTCAGCCGTTTTATTTTAAAAAATATTTTATACCAATTACTTTTAAAAAATGTAGTATATATTTAATAGGAATTTAGCGTAAACTATATTACAAAAAATTAAAGTGAAAATTTATACTACACTTTCTTATGCAATTCAGTATAAAAACGGAGTTTTTAGAGGTTTCATTTGTTTTAATTTGTAACGGTAAATATTTTTATCTACTATTACATATTAATTTGCCTTTTAAAATAAAAATTAGAGATGTATATTTTGTCTGAGTTGTGTTTTTCAGACAGCCTGATTACTTTATCACACTTTTTTTATTTTGTGAAGTACTTTTTTTATTTTTTTTACTGCACCTGTATAGATGTCAAACATTTTTGACACGAACCCTTAAAAATAATTTACTCAAACGCTTAGACTTTATTTAATTTTTCTATGAGAATTTTGTCAAGGGCTTTAGAGCGTAGCGTCCCTTGACTAAATCTTATCGGAAAATTAAAATCTTAAGATGCGTTTTGTAAATGTTCTTTTACTACTTCGTTTGCACTTTTAAATCCTAATACTTTTCTGTAATTACCATTGTAGTATGTCTCATGGCGTTTTACTGATTTTTTTAGTTCTTCTTCACTCTTGAATCTCTTGTTTTGGTAAAATTTTTCATCTTCTCTATGGCTTCTTTCTACATATCCGTTCTGCCATAGACTGTATGGTGCTGTCTTTTTATGGTCTATCCCTAATTTCTTTAGGGTTTTCTCAAATCTTGATTCTTTTTCTCCTGCTTCATTTGTGAATTCTCTTCCATTGTCTGTTTGGATGCCGTGTATCTTGAATCCCATTTTCTCTTCTAATTTTTCAACAAATGAGGATGTATTGTATGTGCTTATTTCGTTTGTTATTTCCAATACTCTTTTCCTTGAGCATACATCTATGGCTGTTATTTGATAGTATCTGGAGTGATTGCTTTGGAATCCTATACAACTAATCGGTACGTATTTTACATCTACTTGTACCATTTCTCCTATTTTTTTTGGCTTTTCTTCTTTCTTTTCTCTTTTTTTCTTTTTTGGAGGTTTGGCTTTCGGCTTTTCTAATTCAAGTTTTCTTATTTGTCTGCACATTGAATCATAGGTTCTTATATATCCTTTATCTTTACATTTCCTGTACACGTGCGCCAATCCTCTATATCTATGATGTCTGTGCATATGCTTTATTAGGTCTAATTCTT
>CAMYCP010000163.1 GCA_947254385.1 uncultured Filifactor sp.
AATGATTCTTTTTTATGTGTAAACTTAAAATCAGACCACAATTTTTATATTACATTAATGTAAGTAAATCGTCAATTTTTATTTCACGCTCCTCTTCGTCTTTCTTTTACATGAAAGCCGACTTCCCATCTTATTCGTGTCGCAAAAAATGTACATAACAAGCCCGCTACGGTATTTGAGAAGAGGTTGCCCCAAAATACGGAATATACGCCCATGGTTTTTTCAAATATGAGTATGAATATATATCTTAACAGCCATATTCTTAAAAGTCCCGTGACGAGAGGAATTTTAGTACGTCCCAGCCCGATGAATACGCCCTGTCCCATCATGTAGAGGCTGAAACCGTATATCGAGAGTATATATATTCCGATTGCGTCTTGAGCTATCTTAATCATGTCTTTATCCTTTAAAAACAGGAGCAGGATTTTTGAAGATAGCGGCATAAAAGAAAGCATAAGAGCAAGCGACATCAGAAGTGACATAACGCACGCCATATAAAACGAGTGTTTAGCACGTTTCGTTTCGGCTCTGCCCATGTTCATGCTGACCATGGTGGTTACCGTTGTACTGAGTGATGACGGAAGAATAAAGCAGATGTTCGAAAGGTTTGAGGCTACAGTTTCGGCGTTCAGTATTTCTGCACCGTATTTCTGCACTTCCATGTTTATGAGGATAAAACCGAGCGACACCGTCATGGAGTTCAGCATTGACGGTACTCCTATCCTGAATATATCTGCCAACACTTCTCTGTCGAGTTTAAATCCTTTCAGTGTTAAACCGTCTTTCTTTTTGCTGCCGAACAGGTCAAAGTACATCCACACGCCGACACAAAAATATGACGAAAACGATCCGGCTACCGCACCCACCGTTTTTAGAGAGAATATATAAAGATAGATTGTATTGAATATTATTTTAAGCACCATCAGAATTATCATTCTGTAAAGAGTCGCCTCAGGCTGTCCCATGGCGTTTTTTATCGCATTGAATATGGCGGTTAAAAACAAAAACGGCATTACGAATGAGTATAGAAGCATATATATCAATACTTCACCCGCAATATCACTGTTGACGGTTTTAAATAAAATTAACGCCGATATGGCGCAGAGCGGCGCAACCAAAACTCCCGCCGTAAATCCTATTACGCTGAGTTGTGTTGCAAGGTGTTTAACTTTAGGCATATCTCCTCTGCCGTTTGCGTTGCCTATCATCGCCATGCCGGCGGCTCCAAGCCCCATCGACATTCCGTTTATCACATTTATTACCGGAGTCACAAACCCAACCGCCGCCGCTACTACAGGCCCTGAAGTGCGATTTAAAAATAGACTGTCGAACACCGGCACCAAACTCTGTACTATCGCCATAAGTACGGTAGGTACGGATAAAAAAATGAGGGTTTTAACTATGGAGCCGTTAAGTATCATGTTACGGCGTTCTTCTATGCTCTGTCTTATTATGGGCATTTTTTTCATGCTTACACTCCGCAATCTTAAATTTCTATAGTCGGTTCGGTTTAGGAATGTATTTACAATATATTACTTTCCGAACGCAGTCTCAAAATCTTTTTTAAAGCGTGCAATTCCGATGTCGGTAAGCGGATGAGAGGTCATCTGCTTAAGCACTTTAAACGGCACCGTCGCAATATCCGCTCCTATGAGCGCCGCCTCTTTTACGTGCATCGGGTGTCTGATGCTTGCGGCTATAATTTCCGTCGTGTAACCGTAGTTTATGAATATTTGTTTTATTTCGCTTATTATGTCCATGCCGTTATGAGCTATGTCGTCAAGTCTTCCGACAAAGGGGCTTACAAATGTCGCTCCTGCTTTAGATGCAAGCAGTGCCTGATTTGCTGAAAATACCAACGTGACGTTGGTTTTGACGTTTTCTTTTGAAAGAACACTGACCGCTTTTAAACCCTCAACCGTCATAGGTATCTTTATAGTAACGTTAGGGTGAATTTTGGAAAGTTCACGACCTTCTTCTATCATACCTTCGCTGATATCCGACATAACTTCCGCGGATATGGGGCCGTCCACTATCTCACAAATTTCTTTTACTGTTTGTTTAAAATCGCGTTTTTCTTTGGCAATAAGTGAGGGATTTGTCGTTACTCCGTCTATTATTCCTAAACTTGCCGCCTCTTTAATTTCGTCGATGTTTGCAGTATCCAAAAAAATTTTCATTTCAAATCTCCTTTTTTAAGATTATAAAAAATAAGACAAACCTTTTCTAAGGTTTGTCCCTTGAATTTATTTTCTGTTGAATTTTTTGTTGAAACGTTCAATTTGTCCGCCTTTTTCCATATTCTTGGCTTGACCGGTAAAGAACGGGTGACATTTTGAACAAATTTCCACGCTTATTTCGTCTTTTGTTGAGCCGGCAACAAACGTGTTGCCACACGCACAACGTACGGTAACTTCCTTGTATTGGGGATGTATCCCTTGTTTCATTATTGTTCACCTCACTATAAATATTGCACAATCTAATCGACTCTAGAAGTATAACACAAAAAATTTTTTTAATCAATTATTTTTTATCGGATATGTTTTGTAGCTTTCCGTTCAGTATTTATTTTTTTATTATAGGTATTTTTATACAATAACGTTTTCTTTAGTGATATAATAGAGGTGAATATAGATTTCATAATAACAAACAGATTTGATATCTAAAACAAGGAATCAAGGAACATATTTATTTATCTATAAAAAGTGCCAAAGTGAACTACACACGAAGCTTTGAGTTAGGTGCTTCTTGCTTCATCCTCTACTTCGTTTCATAATCCAAAAGATTATTCTTCCGTCTTACACGATGTCCACAAGCGTTGATTCGGGTAGTTCCTACCCTAAAATAAGTATAGAAACTTAGGTTTAATTTTCTAATATGATATGTTATACCGCAAAAAAACTCTCTGTGTCAATTCATCTCTCGAAGCTAAAGCTTCAGAGAGTCCTTGGCAATTGTTTTTAAAGTCAATGTTGAC
>CAMYCP010000164.1 GCA_947254385.1 uncultured Filifactor sp.
GTTTATTTTAACGTTCATATATCATTATTGTACTACATTTCTTAACGCTTTTAAGTATTAGATGTTATCTTAATAAAATTTGACGTTAAATCCGGTTTTGTAATAGAATTACCTTATATTTTTTTACTTGAGAAAGGAATTGTTATGCAGGAAGTTTCAAAAAATAAAATGGGCACGGCGCCGATTTTGCCGCTTTTGGCTAAAATGGCACTGCCGTCCATGTTTTCAATGTTTATATCGTCGATGTACAATGTGGTTGACAGTATATTCGTTTCAAGGCTCGGAGAGTATGCCTTATCCGCCGTGACCTTAATATTTCCGATAATGATGATTACCCTGGCGATAGTCATAGGTTTCGCAATAGGAGTAGGTTCTCTTATCGCAAGGCGCCTCGGAGAACAAAGACAAGACGCCGCCGATTCGGCCGCAACGCACGGAATATATATCGCTCTCGCATCGGGGCTTTTGTTTTTATTTATAGGTTTATTTCTGATAGAACCGTTCGTAAATTTATATGCACCTGAAGATTCTCCCATGCGTTCAAGTGCGATAATTTACGGCAAGATCGTTACGGCAGGGTCTTTAGGTATAGCTTTACAGATACAGTTTGAAAAGATACTCCAAGCTACGGGTGATATGATCCACCCGATGTTGTTTCAACTTGTAGGTGCGCTTACAAACGTGTTTTTGGATCCTATACTGATATTCGGACTTTTCGGTTTTCCGAAATTCGGCATAGCAGGGGCCGCAATTGCAACTGTAATAGGACAACTGGCGGCGTGTTTTTATTCAATCTATGTGTTTATGCGCAAAGAAACTTTAGTGAAGATACATCTGTTTAATTTTAAACTTTCACTTGAAACTTTGAAGAATATTTTTGAAGTCGGAGTACCGTCCATGATAATGCAGTCCATAACGGCAGTGCTCCTCTCGATTTTAAATTCCGTACTTATAGCTTTTTCACAAGCGGCGGTTTCGGTGATCGGAGTGTATTTTAAGCTCCAGTCTTTTGTGTTTATGCCGGTTTTCGGATTAAATCAAGGTCTACTTCCGATACTCGGCTATAACTACGGAGCAAAAAACAAAACCCGTCTGTTTCAAACTTTAAAGTACGGTTTAATTACGGCAATATGTATAATGGGTACGGGTACATTGATATTCTCATTATTTCCTGAAATGTTGCTTTCGTTTTTTAAACCCTCGCCTGAAATGATTAAAATCGGAGATCCGGCTTTAAGGATAATTTCGTTATCTTTCGTATTCGCCGCGATAAATATAGTGCTTTCCATACTTTATCAAGCTATAGGAATAGGTAAATACAGTCTGTATATCTCACTTATAAGACAACTCATAGTGATTTTGCCTTTGGCATATATAGCATATAAATTAGGAAGGCTGAACATGATATGGGCGGCGTATCCGATATCTGAAATTGTCGCCTGCGTTGCAAGCATAGGCATAGCCTTCAAAGTATATGAAGAAAAACTCAAATATCTTTAACTCAAAAAACCAGGAAAATATAAAAACGGCTTAATTGAATTAAGCCGTTTAAATTTTTAAGTCAATTCACTCCATAATCAAAGACCGGAAGATTTCCTGACACTATTTTTAATACTGATTTGCTTTAAAAAAATGTAGTATATAGTTTTAAGCAGAATTTATCATAAAGTTGTATTACAAAAAATTTAATATAAAACTGATACTACAATTTCTTATGCAGTTTGGTATAAAAATCCGTTTTTACGTTCAGGTTTAATTTATATGTTGTTCATTATAGTATCTCAACGCTCCGGGGTGAATAGGCACGGTGACACCGTTTTTACACTCGGACATGGAGATTTGTTTAGCAAATGGAGTTAATTCTTTCATCTTATCTATATTTTTATAAAAATACTTGGTAAATTCATATACCGTATTTTCGTCAAGATCGGCGCGGCAAGCGAGCGTTACATATACGGAAACGGTTTCGGTATCCTCCTCCAGACCGTACAGTTCTTTAGGTATCAGTGTCCTTTTATAACCGGGATTTTCCGCAATCATTTCGTCAACCTTAGGCCCGTTGATATTTACCATTTTTATAGGTTTTTCTTTTGCCAAAGCGGTTATAAGTCCGTTGGGAATTGCCGAAACTATAAAAAACGCATCAACTTCATCATTTTTTAAGGCATCACAACTTTGTTTAAACCCGAGTTTCGATGTTTCCATCGTACTCAGCGGAATGTCAAACGCCTTGAACAAGTTTAAAGCGCTTATATATACCCCTGAGCCTTCAGCACCTATCGCAACTCTCTTACCTACCAAATCCATTACGCTCTTAACTTTACTTTCGGCAGGTACTACAAGGTGCACCGTTTCTGGATACAACGCCATTATTACGTTAAGCCCCTGTATATTCTTATTGCCTTCTTCGGCATACTTCCAAGCGGCGTTTTGCACCATGCCCATCTGAGCGGTATTATTTTGCATCATGTCAATGTTTTCAATGGAACCTGCGGTTTCAACCACGGCTAAATTTATAGGTGCTCCTATTTGTGTCATGGCATCGTTTACTGCATAATAAGGTGTGGATTTTTCACCGGAACCTATGGTGAATGTCGCGGTCGAGACTTCTCCGCTCGGCGTGGAACCGTTGGTTTGTTCACAGCCCGTAAGGAATAAGGATAATAATGAAACAATTATTACAATTGCTGACAATCTTTTAAATGCACCGTCCATGATAAACTTCCTTCCGTAAATACATTTTTTTAAAATACCTTACTTTACACTATGATTTTACACACTTAATACATACTTTTCACACGCTTCACCAATATCATTTTAACATAATGTACATACATATGTAAACAATAAATTCGGTAAATTTTTGTAAAAAAGCTTTAAACTGCAATATAAGCTGTCTTCAAATTCAAAATCTTTTAAAATTTTCTTAAAAAGTAGTTTTTTAATGTAAATCATTAAAAATAAAAT
>CAMYCP010000165.1 GCA_947254385.1 uncultured Filifactor sp.
TTATTAAGGCTTTTCACACTTATTTCATTCAAAACGACGCACGAAGTGTTTTATGTAATAAATTAAATGATATTTCTATTAGATAATATAAGATATAAAAATTTTTTATAAGTGAGGACAGGTTATGAAAAAAAATAAGAAAAAAAAGCAGTACAAAGGAGATCCGTCACTTTATGTCGCTGATTATGTAAGAAAAAATGATAAAATTGAAACTTTGACTTTTACAGACGACATCAAGACACGCATGATTGAACTTATGAATCAGAAATCATATCGACCGTTGACGCTTAAAGAACTTATAAAGTATTTTATGATAAGCGATGATGCACGTGATAAATTCACATCTCTCCTTGACGTTATGGAAAAAAACGGAGAAATATACAAAACCGAGGAAAAAACGTACGGCATACCTTACAGAATGGGGATTTACATAGGTCAAATCAATATAAAAATGCATGGATACGGCTTTCTACCTATTGTCGGTGAAAACGATCTGTTTATAAGTCAAGGAAATTTATCGGGAGCAATGAATAAAGATCTCGTTGCCGTTAAAAAATCACCGTACAAGGATGAAAAAAACCGTGAAGAAGGACGGGTATTAAAAGTACTTAAACGTTACAATACCGATATTGTAGGCGTATATGAAAAAGACGGCAAAACGGGTTTTGTTATGCCGAAAGACAATAGAATAAATAAAGATGTTTTTATACCCAAAGGTAAAAATTTAGGCGCTAAAGACGGCGATGTCGTCATGTGTAAAATTATTAAATTTCCGAAAGTGCGAACCCCTGAAGGCTATATAACTGAAGTAATAGGAAAAGACGGAGAATATAAAACCGACCTCGATGCGCTTTTAAGACAATACGGCATATCGGACGTATTTCCCAAAAAAGTTAAAAAGCAAGCCGAAAAAATACCGACTGTAATTTCGGACGAAGAAATATCCAAAAGAACGGATTTTAGAACCGTATTGACATACACTATAGACGGCAGGGATGCACGTGATTTTGACGATGCCGTTTCAATTTCTTTAAACGAAAGCGGCAACTACATTTTAGGCGTACACATTGCCGATGTAACGCACTATGTAACCGAAAAAAGTCCGTTGGACAAAGAAGCGTTGAAACGCGGTACTTCGGTATACCTTGTGGATAAAGTCGTACCGATGTTACCCATCGAACTTTCCAACGGAATATGCTCATTAAATCCTGATGAAGACAGACTTACACTCTCATGTATGATGGAAATTGACAAAAATGGAAAAATATTATCACACAAAATAATCGAGAGTGTAATTCGTTCCAAAAAACGCCTTGTATATGAAGACGTGACACGAATGCTTGAAAATCCTGAGGAATGGAAAGAGTGGGGAGAACTTGGCGAAAATTTACGTTTAGCGGAAGAATGTGCCGAAGTTTTGCACAAAAGACGTGTAGAACGTGGAGCTATAGAATTTAATTTTCCGGAAAGTCAAATAATCGTAGAAAATGAAAAAGTAATAGATGTAGGCATAAGGGAAAGAGGCAAGGCAAATCGCATAATAGAAGAATTTATGCTTGCTGCAAATGAAACAGTAGCGAAAGAATATGCCGTTAAAGAGTTGCCTTTTGTATACAGAGTACATGAAAGTCCTTCAGCGGAAAAAATGCGTACGTTCAACAATATTGCCGCACATTTTAAAGTAAATCATCTTTTAAGCAACTTTGAAGAAGTAAAACCGAAAGACCTGCAAGCTATACTCAATGAAATTAAAAACAGCGACGAAGAGGATTTAATATCTCAAATGATGTTACGTTCGATGAGACAGGCGAGATACTATATACAAAACTTGGGACACTTCGGTTTGGCGGCAAGATATTATACTCACTTTACATCTCCGATACGCCGTTATCCCGATCTTCAAATTCACCGCATAATAAAGTACGATATTCATAAAGAATTGACTGAAGAAAAAATTGCACAACTTAAACAAATTGTGCAAAACAGTGCAACCGTTTCTTCTGAAAGAGAACGCAACGCCGACGATGCGGAGACGGATTTTGAAAACTTAAGAAAAGCGCAATATATGGAACAATTTATCGGTAAAACATTCACCGGGAAAATATCCTCCATTACAAACTTCGGTATGTTCATATTACTCCCGAATACCATTGAAGGCTTGGTGAGATTAGGGGATATGATGGACGACTATTATGAAACCGATGAAGACAATTTCCAAATGGTAGGAGAAAATACGGGAAAAGTTTATCGTATAGGAATGACGGTAAAAGTAGTTTTGTTTTATGTAAATGTTCAAAGAAGAGAAATAGGATTTATCATACAATGATGAGGGAAAAATGACTCAGGAAAATATAAAAATACTTGCAAAAAACCGAAAAGCGTATTTTCAATATGAAATACTCAAAAAAATTGAGGCAGGCATAGCTTTAAAAGGAACGGAAGTTAAATCCGTAAGAAACTCCCGTGTAAACTTGGGAGAAGGATATATCTCAATAGATGGCGGAGAGGCGTTTTTAAAACAGGTACACATAAGCCCATATGAACAAGGGAACATCTTTAACACGGATCCTGTACGCATAAGGAAACTTTTATTGCATAAAAAAGAAATTGCAATGCTTGCCGGCGAAACATCACAAAAAGGATATACTCTGATACCTCTAACAATGTACTTAAAGTACGGCAAAGTCAAAGTATCCGTGGGCGTGGCTCGCGGGAAAAACGTGAGAGATAAGAGAGATACAATCGCTAAAAGAGAAGTAAAACGCAAAATTGACAGAGAAATAAAAAAATATAACTCATAAAAGTGATATTTATCATAAAAACGCACCGGTCTTTTCACCGGTGCGTTTTTGTGTATGTTGATGCCTTTATCTGAAATTACATATACAAGATAGAAAATAAGCAAAAATATTTTTTATACTTAAAAGTATTAAGAAATGTAGTATGATAATTATATATGAA
>CAMYCP010000166.1 GCA_947254385.1 uncultured Filifactor sp.
GACTGAAGATGAATTTAAGAATATGAAAGATTATATAGACGAAAAAGTATGCGATTTTAATGCAGACGGCTTTAAAATAAACGATGTTGTAGGTATAGGTGGGACTATAAGAGCAACGGGAAATATTTTAAAAGAACTCGGTCTAAACACGAATAAAAAATTATTCAAATCTTGCCAAACGAAAATGATAAGAAATTATATAGTAAATAAAGACCATGATGTTTTAAAAACAATTTTGCAAGTAGTGCCCGAACGTATACACACAATTTTTCCGGGGCTTGCAATTCTTGAGTCTTTGTCGGAAAAATTGAATATAGATTCAATTAAAGTGTCGGATTACGGTTTAAGAGAAGGGTATTTACTTAAAAAATTACAAAATACGGGTAAAAATCAATAAAACCCGATATGAAAATCATTAGGCGGTAGCGCTTTATCGCCGCTTGTCACACTCACTTCGTCCGTTTGAAATTACACACTAAGTACTTGATGTAATAAATTAGCGGGGAGTGCTTTTTAACAAGCTATATAATTAATAAAAAGTCACAATAAATTAAATGATATTTTTAGATAAGTTTAATTTTCGCATCCAACTTTTATAATTTTATGCACCTCATAAATCATTTGTTAAGGAGGATTTTATGGCTGATGATACGGTTTATATGCAAAATCGTGAGATTTCATGGCTCAGATTTAACGAACGTGTATTGCATGAGGCTAAACAAACAGAAGTAAGTGCTTATGAAAAACTCAAATTTATAAGTATATTTTCCAGCAATTTGGACGAGTTTTTTATGGTTAGGGTAGGGAGTCTTCACGACCTTGCCAAACTTAAAAAAGTCCAAATGGACAACAAAACAAATATGACGCCCGCCGATCAAATAAATGCGGTGCTTGATATGTTGCCGTATATGTATAAGGAAAAAGACAGGTTGTTTAAACAAGTAAACGACGATTTAAACGAATACGGAATATATTTTTTGGAATATGAACAGGCGAACGACATACAAAAACAACACATAGACGATTATTTTCAAAAAAGCATAATGCCTCTCCTTTCCGCACAGATAATCGACCAGCAACACCCGTTTCCGTTTTTGGAAAACAAACATCTTTATATCATAACGCAGATGCTGGACAGTACAGGAGAGACAATATTCGGATTTATTCACATAAGACCCGATTTTGATCAGTTTTATCTAATTCCGGGTGATGAGTTCGCTTATATAATGACCGAAAAAATAATACTCAATCACGCTGAAACGTTGTTTAAAAATTATAAAGTCATAAACAAAAATATAATTGCCGTAACCCGTAACTTCGATTTGGACGCCGATACTGATATCTTAGACGAATTTGACGATTACAAAAATCATATGCGCAAAGTAATAAAACTTCGTACCAGACAAGGTGTAGTACGTTTGGAACACAACGGAGCAATGTGCAAAGAGCTTAGGGATTTTTTACTTCAAAACATAGGACTTAAAAAGAACAGTCTGTTTTTAACATCCACTCCCATAAATATGAAATATGTGTTTTCTCTGCTTGATTTTATGCCATCGGCTAAAAAAGAAAAAATATTATTTCCGGAATTTACACGTTATAGAAAACTTATGTCTTATAAGAAAACCACACTGTTTGAACTTATCGAAAGTAAAGATATGTTGCTTTCTTATCCTTATGACGATGTGGAAGACTTTTTGGACTTGATAAAAGAAGCTGCTGAAAATCCGGACGTACTTTCCATAAAGATAACCATATATCGCTTGGCAAAAAATTCCAAAATGGTGAAATATCTTGTAAACGCCGTTGAAAGCGGCAAGGAAGTTACCGTATTCATGGAACTTAAAGCACGTTTCGATGAGGCGAGCAACATAAACTATTCTGAAATTTTGTCGCAATCTGGTTGCAATATTTTTTACGGCGTGGAAAATTATAAAATCCATTCCAAAGTCTGCCTCATAACATACCGTGACAAAATGAGAAACCTTAAATTCATCACCCAGATAGGCACCGGAAACTACAACGAATCAACCTCCAGACAATACGCCGATTTAAGTTTGATTACAGCCGATAAGGGCATAGGTTTGGACGCAAACGACTTTTTTAAATACATCTCCACCGCCAACTTAAACGGTAAATACGAATACCTTGCGCAATCTCCGACATCCCTTAAAAGTAAATTTATGCGCTTGATAGATGAAGAAATAAAAAAAGGTAAAAACGGGCGGTTGATTTTTAAAATGAACTCGTTGACCGATCGTGACTTTATCGAAAAGTTATCCGAGGCATCTCAGGCGGAAGTTGAAATAACGCTCATAATACGCGGGATATGTTGTATATTGCCACATATTAAAGGAAAGAGCGAATCCATAAATATAATGAGCATAGTCGGAAGATTTTTGGAACACGCCCGCATATATATGTTCGGTAAAGGCGAAGATATGAAGATGTATATATCTTCCGCCGACTTAATGACAAGAAATACGGAAAGAAGAATTGAAATAGCCTGCCCGATATTTGATTTTGACATACAAAAAGAAATAATCGAGTATGTCGAGGCGCAATTAAAAGATAACGTAAAAGGGAGAAAAATGAACTGTAACGGACAGTATGAAAAAATACTCGACGGTAAAGAACCGTTCAATTCTCAGGAATATTTCGTTAAACTTAAATCCGATGCCGAACATAGACGAATACATGAATATACGAGTGAAACCGAAACAATGAATGAAACTGAAATAAAAGAAAAAACTCCGACCGCAACAAAAAAAGTAAGTATATTTAAAAAAATATTCTCTAAAAAATAACGCATAGCGTAAAATATTATGTGCAAACACAATATTTTACGCTATACAAATCTATGAGATTTAATGCAATATGTTTAAAAAAATGTTGTAAATTGCAATAGTAAATGTCACAAAAATAAAAATATTAAGCAGATTTGAT
>CAMYCP010000167.1 GCA_947254385.1 uncultured Filifactor sp.
AGGCATGGGCTTTTTGGACTTAATTCAGGAAGGCAATCTCGGACTTATTAAAGCCGTGGAAAAGTTCGATTATACCAAAGGCTTTAAATTTTCAACTTACGCTACGTGGTGGATAAGACAGGCAATCACCAGAGCCATAGCCGATCAGGCACGTACGATACGTATACCCGTCCACATGGTTGAAACCATCAACAAACTTGTTCGTGCTCAAAGGCAATTAATACAGTCGCTCGGAAGAGACCCCAAACCGGAAGAATTGGCGGAAGTAATGGGGATGCCTGTGGATAAAATAATGGAAATTCAAAAAATATCACAAGAACCGGTATCACTTGAAACACCGATCGGTGAAGAAGAAGACAGTCACTTGGGAGATTTTATCCCCGATGAAGACGCACTTGCTCCGGCTGATGCGGCGACATATCTTTTGCTGAAAGAACAGGTTGAAGACGTACTTTCAACTTTAAACGAGAGAGAAAAGAAAGTTTTAAAGCTTCGATTCGGCTTGGAAGACGGCAGAACACGTACATTGGAAGAAGTGGGCAAAGAATTTGACGTAACTCGTGAAAGAATAAGACAGATAGAGGCAAAAGCACTTAGAAAACTCAGACACCCCAGTCGTGCAAAAAAACTCAAAGACTATTTGGACTGATTTATTTGTAAAAATTTAAATTTTTTACGCAATAAAAAAATCACGGTTAATTTTTTAATTATCCGTGATTTTTTATTTATTCATGCGCCTGTGGCTCTGCCTGTCACTTTTCATAGTAATCTCCTTACGCCGCCATTTCTTGAATTGCCGTAAAAATCGCATCATTTAATGCGCTTTCCTTATCTTCCGCTTCGCCTTTAAATTCGGGTTTTACGATTATCGTAAGAAAACCGCCGTCATAATCAACAGTTTCAACAAAATCGAAACCGGCTAAAATACCGTTGAAATAATTTTCCACTTTTTTAAATTCACCTTTTAAAGCTACCGGATACTTAAACAACATAAGAGGTCCTCCTTCTAAAAATATAAATATAAGTGAACATACTTATCTTTAAGTCGCTATCTAAAACAACTCAAAATAAGCATATTTTATATAAACTTTCCGGAATTGGAAAATTTATCGACAAATAAAAAATCTTCACCTCAAAGAGACGAAGATTCGCGGTACCACTCTAATTAACAGAAAAACTGTTCACCTTGATGAATTTAACGCATATCTTACGGACCTTCGTCTTCTCCACGCCTCTATTCAGATAATACTTGACTGCCGAACTTGCACCGTCTTCGGCTCGCTATAAGTCGCTATAGTATCTTACTTCTCGCTTCACTGAAATTAATATTGAACGTAATGATATCACATTATTTTTAAAAAAGCAAGTTTTTTTATTTTAATTTTGAAAAAACCCGCATCATCCCGAAATCTTGTTTATCTCTACGATATGAATGAAGAAGATCGGGATTTGAAACGGTGGATAGATTAAATGCCGTTATATTTTCTTTTTTTAATCCGCTTTCAACAAGTGTAAACCTTACGGCACTTACAAGATCTATGTTGAAAAAATTTTTTCCGGATTTTATTATCTCGGGATAATCTGTAAATTTGTAAGTAAATAAATCCTTAACGTCGTCTTTTACTTCAAAATCATCAAAACCTATGCAAGGGCCTATTACCGATAACAGTGTTTCGGGTCTTGAATTATAAAGGCGAGTCATCATTTTGACACCCTCGGCTGAGATTTTAAGGAGCGTACCTTTCCATCCGGAATGTAACGTCGCTTGAGCATGATTTATCGGATCGTAAAGGATAACCGGCACGCAGTCGGAAAAAGACGTGGATAAAATTTTGTCGTTTTTTTTAGTAATAACACCGTCGCAAAAAGTCATAACACAATCTTCGCCCTTTACATCATCGGCGACACCTATAAAATTTGCGTGTATTTGATTTGTACGAACGTGTGATGAAATTTTAAAATAATCGTTTATTGTATGAAGATATTTTTTTGTAACAGTTTCGTCTTTTACGAACCAGTCCATATCAGCCGTCGTAAATAAATTTAAAAGTCCGGTTTCTTCAAGTTTTTCGGATTTAATAAATCTGTAGCCTTCAAATTCCATTATTTTGTAATTTTCCATAATTTCTCCTTAAGTTTTTATAAAATTGAAATATGTAAATTTTGTTTATTTTATCACAAAATTAAAAAAAGGCTACCTTGTTTTCAAGGCGGCCCATACTTTCATGTCATAAAAATTTCTTTCTGTTTGTGTCAAAATCCACATTTGATACAAACACGTCATCAATTTTGATTGAGTATATTTTATTTAAGGATTTATTTTCGTTTCGGTTGTTTCTTCGGTATTTTCATTCGTATCTAAACTTTTTACCGGCATTCCGCTCGAGCGTTTGGTATATATTGCCGTCGCATCGCCCACGTACAGACTAAGTTTGTTATCCGACAGGATGTATTTAAATTCCTTTTCACCGTCGCTTATACTTCCGTTTGTCCACGTGATATCCACGTACTGCCCGAAACACGCTTCGCCCTTGCCCCCGTTTTGAAGGTACAGATACCATCTGTCACCGCATATGTCTTTTACGTCCTGTTCACTCCATCCGCCGGACGGATTTTCAACTTCCGTGAGTACATAATATCCGGCATCGTTTCGTGTGACGGGTTGAGGAGGATTTTCCGGTTCTTTTTTACAAGCCGACAGTATTGAAACCGTAAATAAAATTAAAAGTATTGCGACATATTTTTTTAAGGATTTTTTCATATTCGGTTTCCTTTCAAATATTATGCGTATTTTCACTATCATTTAATTATAACATAAAATTGTATTTGTGCAAATTTATCTGATAAATCTGAAAGTTTGCCAAAGTTAAACTTAAGGTGACTTATGAACCTGTGTTACTT
>CAMYCP010000168.1 GCA_947254385.1 uncultured Filifactor sp.
TACAAAAATTTAAACTGAAAATTGATACTACAATTTATTATGCAATTCAGTATAATATGAAAAAGCTACGGTAAACAAATTCAAAGATATATAAAAAATATTGAAAAAAGTATGGAAAACAAAATGCGTATATATCTAATAAAATAAAAAAACTGATTAAAAAAACATTTTAACGATTTAAAACGAGGTCTGCCCAAAGAAATTGAACTTAGGCAAAAGCAATATGAGTATTATCGGGAGAAACTTTTGTCTTTTAATTAGGTTCTGCCTTATTGATGACTTTACAAAATCTTATAAAGCGTAAAATACAGTTGAAGCATGGTTCACCGAAGTTTTGTGTGCAGTTCAGTTTTGATCTTCTAAATCTATGAACAGAATGTATAATCCTGATATTTCATTGTTTTTGTCATAACCGAAGTAGCACGGATATAATCCGTCTCCGAAACCGGAAGTAAATATCGTCATGTTTTCTTTAGAATTCGGGATTGTAAAATTCAGCCAGTCACCATACGAACGTTGATATTTAGAGTTTATTTTTGCATTTTCTTCTAAAAGATCGCTGAATATCGAATCATAGATGCTTATGAAGTCATCATCACTTTCAATTGAAGCTAAATAGTCTGAAAATTTTTTACGTGCCTGTTCATCTATTATACAACCCATTCCGGCGTCTACAAAAAATCCGAAACAGTCATTTGTATCATATTCCGTAAGTGCGGGTTCATATCTTACCGGGACGTTATCGGTTATTGTAAGTTTGACGCAGGCATATCGGTCTTCCCACTCGTCGCATGAAGATATGCAGAGTGTTACCGGATATTCACCTTTTGGAACTTTTTGTATGAATGTACCTGCATCTTCAATGTCTACAAACGGATCGCAGCATATGATATTACCCGTCGGGAGGTTTATTTTACCGATGCTTAGCGTGTCGAGAGTTATTTTGCCGATTTTGCTGTGTGTGAAGTATTTTTCCAAATCCATTTTAATTGTCTCCTTTTTTTTCATTTTCACGTATTTCATTTATTAGACTTTCTTCCGGTGTTACGTAAATTGTACGGTAATTTTCGTATATGACTTTGCCGGGACGTGCGCCGGTCGGTTTTTTGACGTTTTTTTTGGCCGTGTAATCTACGGCGACGTTGGATGACATTCTGCCTTTACTGTAGTATGCCGCAAGGAGTGCCGCTTCTTTCAGTGTACGTTCGCTTACGTTTTTTTCATCTTCTTCAACCAACACATGACTTCCGGGTATGCCTTTGGTGTGTAGCCATAAATATTCACTTTTTCCGGTTTTTAATGTGAGTTTGTCGTTTTGGGTGTTATTTTTGCCGACATTTATTTTTATGCCGTCGGAAGAATAAAATACTCTTGGTGTCGAAATACTATTTGATTTTTTTTTATTTAAGGTAGGTCTTTTTATATATCCTTCTTTAAAAAGTTCATCTTTTATATCGGAAATTTCTCCGACATCTTCCACTTGAGATAATGTGGTTAAAGTATCTTCAAGGTAGGACTTTTCATTTTTTGAAAGTTCGATTTGGGATTTAAGCTCGGTTATGCGATTTTTCAATTTTCTGTATTCGTAAAAATAATGAGCTATATTTTCGCTCGGTGATTTTTGAGGGTCTAAGATTATCGTGCGTTCTTTATTGTTATCCATGTAGTTTGAAAGAGTTATTTCACTTAAACCGGGTTTTATCATGTAGATATACGATGTTAGAAGTTCGCCTGATATTTTGTAATCTTCATAATTTAAAGCGTCGGACATTTCACCGCTTTGTTTTTCTATTTTGTGTTTGACTGTTTCTAAACGTGAATTTATAAGTTTTCTAAGGTCGTTTGTCCTTTGACGCATTCTCTCTTCTGTATCTTTATATTTAAAAAAGTGAGAAACCGCTTCATTAACCGAGGTGTAATTTTCTGTATAAAAATCTTCGTACATGGAAAGGTAAAAGGACGATACGTCTTTTATTGCACCGTGTTGTTTTTCATATATTACGCATGGAGAGTATCTTTTTTCCGATATGCTTAAAAAAAATCTGTCAAAACTATTATATAGGCGTTCGAGTTTAATATCGGAAAGTTCAGATGTATTTGTTTCGGAGTTTATAGAACTTCTAAAACATAGTTCTTTTGCGGCGACGGGGCCTATTCCTTCATAAGAGAGATAGAGCGCTTTAAATACTGCCGTACGATTTTGAGAGATTTTCAGCTTGAATGTTTCATAATCACGCATTATCAAAGGATTAGCTTTCATATTAACCGGCGGATAGTCGTATTTTAAACCGGGGAGGAGTTCTCTTTTTGAACTTATATTTAACGGGACACGTTTTATCGAATCTATTATTTTTCCGTCATTTTTATCAACTATTATTATATTGCTGTGTTTTCCCATTATTTCAACTATCATGATTTTATCTTTTAAGACACGCATTTCATCATACGCTGAAATTTCAAATTCGATTACCCGCTCCAAGGATCTTTGTGCGATGGAAGTTATTATTCCTCCCGAGATGTGTTTTCTAAGCAGCATCAAAAACATGGGAGCTTTAGCCGGATTTTCTTTGTTTTGTTCGGCTATCAAGTGAAGTCTCGGATTGGCAAAGTCCGCACTGATTAAAAGTTTATACGTGGTTTTAAAATTTCTTATGTACATAGTGATTTCATCTTTTTCCGGTTGAACGATGCGATCAATTTTACCGCCTGTCAATTTTTCTTTAAGTTCTTTCGTTATTGCGTGAAGTGTTATGCCGTCAAGCGCCATATTTTTTTTCCTTTCATGAGTAATTTATAATAAGTTCATCTATAAAAATTTATACAATTAAAAAATAGAATTTGATACTATTGTAAAATCAATATTTTATTTTTGAAATGGAGTTTTTAGATG
>CAMYCP010000169.1 GCA_947254385.1 uncultured Filifactor sp.
TCCATACATTGTAAAATCAATATTTTATTTTTTGAAAATAAAGTTTTCAAAGATTATATTGTTACAAAATGTATATTGATATTTTATACTGATTTCTTTTACAAATTATAGTATCATACAATTTTTTAAATTTCTAAGTATAATACTTTTTATCATTTTTTTTACTTATTTATTGTTTATTTTAACGTTCATATATCATTGTTTTACTACATTTCTTAATGCTTTTAAGTATTAGAAAAAATTTGATTGATTTTAAACCTTAAATGTAGTATCATATACGTTAGGCTGCTGGACGTGAATATACGTTATTTTAGGGAGGAATAATTTTGGCAAGACCAAGAGGGCCGCGTTTTAAAGCGGCAAGAAGATTCGGTGTAAATGTGTGCGGACACCCTAAGGCTCTTAAGAGAGGCGCTGCGCCGGCTAAGAAACAGTCAGACTACGGCAAACAACTTATGGAAAAACAAAAACTCAAGGCTTATTACGGCATGCAGGAAAAGCAATTTGCCAATCTGGTTGAAAAAGCTATGTCAGCTAAAGGCAACGCCGGAGACAATCTGATTGCTTTACTGGAATGTCGTCTGGACAACATCGTGTATCGCTTAGGTTTCGGATCTTCGCTACGTCAAGCAAGACAAATGGTAGTACACGGTCACGTGCTTGTAAACGGCAAGAAGGTTGACCGCCCGTCATTTGAAGTATCGGTGGGCGATGAAATAACTTTAAAAGAAAAATCCGCAAGCATAGATTTGTTTAAAGAGAATTTCAAAGAAAGCCTTTGCAGTTTGAAATATCTTGAACGTAACGAAAATAATATGAGCGGAAAATTAATTTCCGTTCCGCCGCGTGAAGAAGTGCCTATAGAAGTCACGGATTCGCTCGTTATAGAGTATTACTCCAAATAAAACTCAAAGACCGCAAGAGAATTTCTCTGCGGTCTTTTTTCGTTTCTTATTTTATAGCTTCCAATGCTTCTTCAAGGCGCTTCATAGGAATGTCATGTTCTTTATACGCCTGCTTTAACGTGTCGATATATTCATCTGAGGGTTTTTTATCGGGTTTGTCCGGAGTCATCATGATATATACCATTCCGGTAATCTTGCCCTTTTTTGTTACCGCCGTGAGAGTGCCTTTTCTATATATTACGCTGTCCTTTTCATAAAGGTCGAGCGCTTTTACATCTCTTTCGCCGATGTTCCATACAACTACAGGTACACTATAGTGATAATCCGGATCTATCGTAGCGTATCCATGTTCGCCCTTAAATAAAAGTCTCCATTCGTCTATTTGTCCCGTGGTTACAAGTTCGGCGTCTGGGCATCGTTTTTTCATGTCTTCAATGTTCATGTTGCTGCCATAAGCTAAGTATTTCATGTTTCCTTCTTTCATTAAAATAAATTATGAGCCGATTTGTATTCGGCGCTATAAACGACAACAGGGATATTCGGCGGATTTTTAATAAAATTTTGATATGGCGTGATATAACAATTTACTTTTTTATTTTTTTAAATAAAAATATCAAAAGCAACGTGAATGTCGCAACGAGTACTATTGTCCCGCCGGGTCTGAGTTTCATATAGTAAGCCAGAAATAAGCCTGTTATATTAAAGAATACCGCAAATATTACGGAATAAACAACAGTTTTTAAATAACTGTCGGCAAATTCCATGGCACACGCTCCGGGAAGTACCATCATGGATGAAACGATGAGCGCTCCGACAGTGCGTGAAGATATGGAGACGGTTAAACCTGTAAGTACGGTAAAAATAAATGTTATGGCATTTACGGGTATGCCGGCAAGCCGTGCGCTCTGTTCATCGAACGCTATGTGAAAAAGCTCTTTATAAAGCAGACAGAAAATTATAAATACCGTAAGTGTTATAATAGTTACAAATATCACTTCCATGTTACTTATCGCAACAATACTCCCGAAAAGAAAACTGTTAAAATTAGCGGCGTTTTTTACGAAACTTGAGAATACCCCTGTAAGTCCGACACTTGCCGACATTACTACGGCTATTGAAAGTTCGGCATAACGAGGTATTTTTTTGCGTATAAATTCTATGCTCAGTGACGCAAGCACGCTGAGTACTATCGCTCCAAGTACGGGATTTATACCGAGTATCAAACCTCCGGCAACTCCCGCAAGTGACGAATGTGAAAGGGCGTCACCTATCATGGAAAGCCGACGCAGTATAACGACTATTCCTATGCACGGAATTATAAACGAAAGCAGTATTCCAACATAAAAGGCTTTGCGCATAAAGGCGTATTCAAATATTTCCATAGTTTTCCTTTCGATTTTTAATTTCTAAGTTTGATTTCTTCAGCGCATTTATCTTTAAGATTGAATATTCTGTCGGCACATTCGTATATATACGGCAGGTCGTGACTTATTACAGTTATGGTTATGCCGTGGAGTTTATTAAGATGCTTTAAAAGATCGAATATTTGTTTTGTAGTGTCGGTATCTACTCCCGTGGTCGGCTCATCCATTATGAGTATTTCGGGATCGCTTACGAGCGCTTTGGCTATCATTACACGCTGTTGTTGTCCGCCGGAAAGTTTGCCTATCATTCGATCGCAATATTCCTCCATGCCGACGAGTTTAAGCGCATCATGAGCCTTAAGTCTGTGTTTTTTTTGCGGCAGACGAAACAATCCGATTTCCGGATAGAGGTTAAGCATCACCGTTTCAAGTGCGGTTGCAGGAAAATCGGCACGTTTTCCTACGGCAAGCTGAGGTACATAACCGATACGGTTCATATTTTTGAAATTTTTTATATTTTTGTCTTCTATAAATATATCTCCCGACTTAATCTTAAGTCTGTCTCTTATACACATCTGACGCTGCCGACGATACTCCTTGTGTAG
>CAMYCP010000170.1 GCA_947254385.1 uncultured Filifactor sp.
ATAAAGAAAGATATATTGAAAATAATAAATAAATATGAGGAAGTTGATTATGAAAAATCTCAAATAACAATAGCCACCATGTCGATATCGGATAACAAATCAATTCCGGCATTGTATGCCCACATACCTATTAAAAGTGTGAAAGAATAATATTCGCAAGAGGAAGATATGTTAAACAAATTAAAAAATAATATGGACATAATCCTTCTCATCACCGTGTTTTTGTTATTTTCAACAGGTATGGTGCTTATAATCAGTGCCACGCATATGCAGGAAAACAAAAAATTGATTTTACAATTCGCATCTTTTACAATCGGTTTTATAATGATATTGTTGTCAAATTTTTTTGACTATACAAGGGTAAAAAATTATTATAAACAGTTGTATATTTTATGTATATTCCTGCTTTTGATAGTATGGGTTCCAGGGATAGGCGATGAACAGATGGGAGCAAGATCTTGGATTAAATTGCCGGGAGTTTTTTTGCAAACATCTGAAATTGTAAAACCTTTGTTTATATTCATATATGCCGCATATTTAGACGAACATAAAAATAAAATTTATGACATTTTTGAATTTTTAAAAGCCGTATCTTACGCAATGCCTATTATTTTACTTGTGTTCATTCAACCGGATTTAGGCGGGGCGCTGGTATTTTTTATGATTATGAGCGGTATGCTTTTTATTGCCGGTATGGATTTAAACTTAATAAAATACGGCACGCTCTCTCTTATGTTGGTTGTGCCTATAATGTATAAATTTATTTTAGGGCAGCATCAGGTTAAGAGAATAGATTCTTTTTTGAGTATATTTTTGCATCCTACCGATTTGGCACTGATATACGAAAAAGATCCGCAAGTTTCTCAATCCATGACCGCCATAGGATCCGGCGGAATATCCGGTAAAGGCTGGATGCAGGGAAGTTTTAATCAATATGGCTTCATCTCCGTATCTCAGAGTGATTTTTTATTTCCGGTATTGGGAGAAGAATTCGGACTTTTAGGTATGTCTTTTTTACTTATAATATATTTTATTTTTTTATTCAGGATTTTACAGATAGCTTTCAATTCCAAAGATTTTTATGGAACACTCGTTGCAACCGGCATATTTTCAATGTTTGCTTATCAAATTATTCAAAATATAGGGATGACGATAGGATTGATACCGGTTACAGGTCTTACCATGCCTTTTGTAAGCTACGGCGGAAGTTCAATGATTTCAGCCATGATAAGCGTAGCGGTATTAATGAATATTTCAATAAATCGTAAAAAAATAAGATAAAACTTGAGAGAGGAAGAACGTCTATGCGTACTATTTTGTTATATGGAATGAATGATAAGCGTCGTGAAGAACTTAAAAAATTTTTTGAAGAAATGGACTATTCCAAGTATTGTCATTTTATGGATGACAAAATGCTTAACCAAAAAGTCGGGTATGCCATGAATTGCAACGGATATTTTTATGAAGAGAAATCCGCATTTAAGGGAGATTTGTCGGGAATAGAATTTGCGTTGTTTTCAGGATTGGATCGCAAGGATATATTCAATCTCATCGACAAGATGAAAGAACAAGGCATAAAAACCCCGGTGATGGCGCTTATTACTCCCACGAATATAGATTGGATAATGGGTGAACTTATATCTCAAGTAAACGATGAACATATTGCCATGACACAAGGTGTAGTTTCGGAAAAAAAATAATATGTATCGTGAATATAACTTCAACGGAACAAGTGAACAAAATATAAGGTTGGATAAATATTTATCCGATAATATAAAAGATTTATCCAGAAGTCGTATAAAAAAATACATTTTGTTAAATCAAATTACAGTAAACGGAATGCCTCAAAAAGCAGGGTATGTACTTTGTGCAAACGATGTTGTATCCGTGAATATTTCAGATGAAGAATTTGAAGAGTTTTTACTGCCGGAACCTGAAAATATGGAACTTGACATAGTATATGAAGACGATGACGTTATAGTTGTAAACAAGCCTAAAGGAATGGTGGTTCATCCTGCGGCGGGAAACAAAAATCATACATTGGTAAATGCACTCTTATATCATACGGGAGGTAAACTTTCGAATAATACCGACGTATGGCGCCGGGGCATAGTTCACCGAATAGATAAAGATACTTCGGGACTACTTGTGGTTGCTAAAACCGATATTGCACAAACAGGACTTTGCGCACAATTTAAACTTCATAGCATAAAAAGGGAATACAGGTTACTTGCTATGGGAGTATTTCAAGATGAAAATATTGTAATAGACGCTCCTATAGGGAGACACCCGAAAAACAGGATTAAACGTGCAGTAACTACTGAAGGAAAAAGAGCCGTGACGCATTTGACGGTACTGGAAGTTTTTAAAAAATCCACCTACCTTAAAGCTATACTTGAAACCGGCAGAACACATCAGATAAGGGTACACTGTCAATATATAGGACACCCCGTTTTAGGAGATGTGTTATATGGCGCAAAACCGATAGACAAAATTGAGGGTCAAATATTGCACGCGGCAAAGATAGGATTTATTCACCCGACAAAAAATAAATATATGGAATTTGAAAGTGACTTACCGGAATATTTTAAATCAGTATTGCGCGAGGAACGAAAACTATGAACAAAAAATTCAAAAATAACGGCTTTACCTTGATAGAAATAGTAATAGCCGTAGCACTTGTGGTGGCACTTATGAGCATAGGTTTCTATAACTACGGTAAATTACAGGAAAAATCCAAACAAAAAATGGATGCCTCAAACGCTGCGGTATTTGCAGATATTGTGGCGGCTTATATATCCGACAACGAAGACATAAAAAAAACATCATTTAAATCTAATGAAGATTGGATTGGAGAGTAT
>CAMYCP010000171.1 GCA_947254385.1 uncultured Filifactor sp.
AAGTATCACATTAAGAGATTGGATAGAACATATAAAATACTACAATTCCTAAAAGAAATTAGTATAACATAGTTATTTAGAGCCTTATTTATCAAAATGTCCACTGAAATTAAAGGCTTTATCTATGTTGATGACAACTATGAACCAGAATATAAAACTTAACATAATTTTCATCTTTCCTTTCTTTACACTATGACTTGCTTAAATTTCTTAATGAAATCGGATATACTCCTAAAATAGTAGAATTGTAGTTTTATAAAACTCAGTTCACCACACAACTCATAAACTTACTTACAAAAATGTGGTATAACTTTCATCGTAATACTTATATAGTGTAAAATATTATGTAAAAACATAGTATCTTGCACTATGTTTTTTATCACAAAGAATTTATTTTATCCGCAAATTCTTTTATATATTTAAATTCGATGCGTTCCTGTTCAAGTCTTACGCCGTGCCCGAAAAAGTCATTTTGAAGTTTTTTTGCAAGAGCGTGTTCTTCAAAGGTTAAATTTTTGTATTCTCCTAAGAAGGGTTTTTCTTCAAAGACCCACATTTTTTTATGTTTATTCAATATTTCTTCCGTCATGAGAAAAGATTTCGTGTGAGGCAGGAAAGTTCTAAGCGTACTCAATATGTTAAAACCGTGAGTGTCTATATCGCCGAAATAAAATATTTTTTTATCTTTAAGCTGAGTTATTTCTTTTAACATATCCACAGCGTAGCCTCTGCCGAATATGATGATGGAGTTTTTGACATCGGGAAAAGTAAGAAAATTTATTTCATTTTCGGTTATGAAGATATTTTCCGCATTTATTTTTGCTTTTTTGAATTCTTCGATATCCACGGTAATATCTGTAAATTTGAAATCCGCTGAAGTCTTATCTATCACTTTGAACCTTATAAGTCTCGGCTTTTCTTTGATATAAAATCTCCTGCTGAAGGTTTTTTCCTCCAAATTAAGTTTTCTTTCATTAGGGATAAACTCAAGTACAAATGTTAGAAATTCGCAAAGTGAGTTGGAGTTTTGCTCAATAAACTTAGTGTCCGCATCCGGTATGTCAAGTTCTCTTAAATACATTCCGGACGGGTCGTGTATTTTAAACCAGTCAATTATTGATTTTATACGCTTAATCTCATCATGAACGGATTTTGTGCCGTGACAGTTATATAATTTAAAAATCATCACGGCGTTTTTACATAAAAACTCGGTAATTAAATTTAAATCTTCTTCAAAACTTGAATCTTCTTCTCTAAAATACATAAATATTTTGGTTTTGACGGCGATAAAATTTGATACTTCTTTATTTTTTTTTATTATTCGTACGGCGTCATCTACGTTTTCAAATACCGCATGTGTTAAAAATTCATTTGTACCTAATATTCGATGGTTTTTGGTTTTGTATTTAAATTTGCAAAATTTCCCCAAAGAGTTTTCAAGTTCTTTTTTCCACTGTAAGGTTTCGTTGTATTTTTCGGCATATTCCGTGTCGGTCGGGGTTTTAAGTTTTATTTTCAAGGGAAAGTGTTTATCCGGATTTATAATTTCTTTTAAGATTGTTCCGTTGTCCCAGAGTTTTTGTATTTTATTTTCTATATCTTTTTTTGTTGTCCAAGTCATATATCCTCTTTTCAATCTTTTCCGACTTCTAAAAGCGTCATCGTGTTTTTCATGTTGGAGCGGTGGCTTGTATCGTCATGCACAACTAAGCAGGCGTGTGCTATATAAGGTTCTATTACGGATATTTTAAGGAGCGGTGTTACGGTTATGAGCTGAAAGTCCAAGTTTTTGAAAAGTTCCAAGCCGAATCTTGCGGACTCGTCGGAGCTTTTTAAAAAGGCCTCATCTATCACGACCGTGCGAAAAGCGTCTTTATTGTCATAAATTTTGTAATTATACGCAAGTCCCGCCGCAAGCACGGTGTATGCCAGTTTTTCTTTTTGCCCGCCGGATTTGCCGTCGGAGTCCGAATAATGTTCGTATTCCTCTTCCGTTTCCCTTATTCTTTCAGTGGCGGAGAAGTCAAAATAATTTCTTACATCCGTTACCCGTTCCGTCCATCTTTTATCCGCATCGGCGCTTTCCGCTCTTCCTCTAAACCTTGAAAGTATCGCCTCGATTTTTTTGAATTTTATGCCAAGTTCACTTTCGTCCATTTCTTTGAATATGTTTTCCGTGCAATTTTTTAAATCTATATAAAAATCACGTATTTCCCTGTCGTTCGTTTTATTACATATTATTTCTATATAGCGCCCGCTGTTGTAGTCGATTATTTTTAAAGATGTATTGATTTTTTCTATCTTGACTTTTATCGACTCTCTTTGTTTTAAAAGTAAACTGTTGAAAGTTGAAATTTCACTTATAACCTTACTTTGAAGTTGCATTTTAAAATCCGTTTTGTACTTGGGTAAATCGTCATATTCCAAAGTTTCAAGCATTTTGTTATATAAGTTTATATCTTCATTTACAGGAGTTATGTCCTTCGTCTTTTCCGGATATTTTATATTAAAATCTTTCATTTTACTTTGAATGTCGGATTTTATTCTGTCGAGCTTTTTTTGTATGTCCTGTAATTTATTGTCCAATATTTTAAGATATGAATTTTGTAAGGTCGCAAATTTACTTATAACGATATTTTTGTTTATTTCTTTGAAGTTCTCCTCCAAATACGGATACTGCTTTTTGTAATATTCCGTTTCGGTTGATAAAATCTCATAATTTTCATTCAACTCTCCGTCATTTGTTTTTATTTTTTCTTCCAAACGTGTTTTTTCGCC
>CAMYCP010000172.1 GCA_947254385.1 uncultured Filifactor sp.
ATACTAAGTTGCATAAGAAATTGCAGTATGTTTCACTTTGGAAAATTTTATAACACAACTCTATAACAACTCTCGCTAAGGTATACATACTACATTTTTAAAAGTAAATCAGTATAAGTATTAAAACCATTTTTTATACACAAACTCAGCGGAGATTTTTACATTTCCCCGCTGAGTTTTATTTTTTATATTTTTTTAGCCTTCCAAACCTTCTTCTTTGGCTATTATGTCTTTTACTTTCATAAGACGTGTAATTGTCGAACGTTCATTTTCGTCAAGGTGCATTCGTATATAATAAATCGTATCTTCTAAATCCGGTATTGTACGATATTCAAGGGCATTTACACGACGTCTGGTTTTTTCAATTTCGCTTGCCATGAGTTGACACGTCTTTTCAACCTGTGCAAGTTTTAATAACGTATCCATAACGGATAAAAGTCTTCTGACAGCTCCGTCAAGTTCGGCGGACGTAAAAGCGTAACCGTAAGAGTAAATGGCTGTCGGATTTTCTTCAAGTTCCCCTTTTACAAATTCCATGCGGGGTATCAATACGCTCATCACGTTTTCTTCTGTTATATCCAGTCCTATTGTCTCTTTAGGCAACGCAACCGCCTCTTCAAACACGGCTTGGCTCATGGAGGAACTTGCAATTACGAATTTTTGAAATGCTTTGGTGAGTTTTTCCTCGGCTTTTTTTCTAAGCTCTTTATTTTCTTTTATAAGAGAAATAAATTGACGCATGAGTTCATCCTGTTTATCTTTAAGGAGCTTATGTCCCCTTTTTGCAGTGGAAAGTCGTTTTTTTAAAGATGTCATTTCCATGCGTGTGGGATTTACGTTTAAAACCGCCATTTTATTCCACTCCTTCGGAATCGCCCGGCATATATCTTTCTATATATTCATCTCTTATTCTCTTAAGTTCCGCTTTAGGTATTATTTTGAGAAGTTTCCAACCCAGCTTTAAGGTTTCTTCTATGCTGCGTTCCTGATAATATCCTTGATTTACATATTGTTTATCAAATTCTTCCGCAAATTTTGCAAATGCTTTATCGGTATCGGAAAGTGCCGCTTCGCCCAATATTACCGCAAGTTCTCTTGCCTGTCTGCCTGCGGTATAACATGAGTATATCTGGTTCATCGTGTCCGAATGGTCTTCTCTGGTTTTTCCTTTGCCGATTCCTTTATCTTTGAGCCGTGAAAGAGATGCAACGACATTTACGGGCGGTTCTATTCCTTGTTTATAAAGATCTCTTGAAAGTATTATCTGTCCTTCGGTTATATATCCGGTAATATCCGGTATCGGGTGGGTCAAGTCGTCTTCAGGCATTGTAAGTATAGGAATTTGAGTTATTGAACCTTTTTTGCCCATAATCCTACCCGCTCTTTCGTATATGCTCGAAAGGTCCGTGTATAAATATCCGGGGTATCCGCGTCTGCCCGGCACTTCTTTACGTGCGGCACTTACTTCACGCAGCGCCTCTGCATAGTTTGTCATGTCGGTCATGATAACAAGTACCTGCATATCTTTTTCAAATGCCAAATATTCGGCGCAGGTAAGCGCCATACGCGGTGTTGAAATACGTTCGATGGACGGATCGTCTGCAAGATTTATAAACATTACCGCTCTATGAATTGCTCCGGTCTTCTCAAAGTCTTCCATAAAAAAGTGTGCTTCTTCAAAGGTTATGCCCATTGCGGCAAAAACTACCGCAAATTTGTCGTCACTGTTTAAAACTTTTGCCTGTCTTGCAATCTGTGCCGCAACGTTGTTGTGAGGCAAGCCCGCACCCGAAAATATCGGAAGTTTTTGTCCTCTTACCAATGTGTTTAAGCCGTCTATCGTTGAAATTCCGGTTTGAATAAACTCTGAAGGATAATCACGGGATACGGGATTTATAGGTGAACCGTTTATATTTACACGTTTTTCCGGAATTATTTTTGGGCCTTTGTCTATCGGGTTTCCCGTACCGTCAAATATTCGTCCTATCATATCGGAGCTTACACCAAGTTGTAAAGGTTTACCTAAAAATCTGACGGTCGTGTCTTTAAGGTTAATTCCGGCTGAGCCTTCAAATAACTGTACCATGGCTTTGCCGCGGTCTATTTCCAAAACTTTTCCTCTACGCTTTTCACCGTTACCTAGGTATATGTCCACGAGTTCGTCATATTTTACGCCCTCTACTCCTTCAACTACCATGAGCGGCCCTACTACTTCAGTTACCGTCTTATATTCTTTAAGCATCTATAACCCCCCGTTTATTAATTAATTCATCGGTTTCTAAAACGAGTTCAGTTTTTATTTCGTCAATATCATTCAATTTATCTTCGGGAGTAGCTTTAGCTCTTGCAATTTTTTCTCTTACGGGCATTTCCATAAGTTCTTTCATATATACTTTGAAATCGAGCGCTCTTTTACCTTCGTCATAAAACGCAAGTATTAAATCGAGCATTTTACTTTGTTTATCGAGCGAAGTGTACGTGTCGCTGTCCAAAAATGCATTTTGTTGCAAAAAGTCTTCTCTTATGGATTTGGAAACTTCAAGTTTAAGTTGATCATTTTCCGAAAGAGACTCTCTGCCGACAAGTCTGACTATTTCCTGAAGTGACGTTTCTTCATGCAAAAGCGCCATGGCACGCTTGCGATTTTTGGAAAAGTTTTTAGATACGTGTTCGTCCATATAGTTATCTATTTTATCCTGATATAGTGAATATGAATTTATCCAGTTTATTGCAGGAAAGTGTCGCGCGTATGAAAGTGCATAATCCAACC
>CAMYCP010000173.1 GCA_947254385.1 uncultured Filifactor sp.
ATTAGAAAAAATAAAATAATGTATCAAATTTTATTTTTCTATTGTATCAATCTTTAAAGATGACCATAAAGTCGTATTACAAAAAATTCAGTCAAAATCGGTACTACACTTTTTTATGAACTCGGTATCAATATATATTTGTGAATTGTGATTTTTACAAAATTAACGCGCGGGGGATTTTTATGATTTTGGATATAACGCTTTTATGTTTATGTTTAGTAGCATCGGCATTTTTTTCAGCGTCGGAAACATCATTAATGTCGGTAAACCGCATTCGTTTAAGACATTTAGTTGAAAACAATGTGAAAAATGCGAAAGCTACTCAAGACCTTATAGATTCCCCCACCCTCCTCGGCTCAATTTTAATCGGCAACAACATGGTAAATATAGGAGCCTCGGCTATAGCTACATCACTTGCCATACAGATATGGAACAAAAAAGGTGTCGGAATAGCTACCGTGTTTATGACGGTAGTCATACTTATTTTCGGAGAAATCACGCCTAAAAGCATAGCCGTGGAATTTAGCGAAAAAATTGCACTTAAAATTACACCGTTCATGCGAATGCTAGTTAAAATTTTCACTCCCATAGTCATGATTTTTAACCTTATAACCAAACTCTTTCTTAAACTTTTCGGGGATGATGTAAAAAGCAAAAAGCCGTTTATAACTGAAGAAGAACTTAAAACCATGGTTGAAGTCTCAACTCAGGAGGGCGTGCTTGAATCCGATGAAAAGGAAATGATAGACAATATATTTGAATTTGGCGATTTACGTGTAAGCGACGTAATGGTTCAGCGTATGGATATCATGTCCATAGATGTAAATGAGGATTTCAATGCAGTGGTTAAAGCGTTCGGCCCTAAAAAATTTTCAAGGCTTCCCGTATATGAAGATACTATAGATAACATCATCGGAGTGCTGTATGCAAAAGATTTATTTTTTATATCGGAAGACGAACGTAAAAAATTCGATATAAAAAAATACATGAGAACTCCGATTTTTACCTATGAATTTATCAAAATTTCCGACTTCTTCAAAGAAATGCAGGGCGAACAGGTACACATGGCAATCGCACTCGATGAATATGGCGGAGTTGCAGGGATAATAACTATGGAAGATATCATTGAAAGTATCCTGGGCGATATAAATGACGAATACGATGTAGAAGATGACAGCGAAATAGTGTTTGTAAAAGATAACGAATACGTAATAAAAGGCAATGTCCGTCTCGAAGATATCAACGAAACCGTCGGAACGAATCTCGAATCGGAAGATTTTGAATCCATTGGAGGCTTGATACTGGGGTACTTAGGTAAACTTCCTAAAACCGGTGAAGTTATAAAATACGGCAATCTTAAATTTGTTATTGAAAAGGTCGATAAAAGTCGTATAATGAAAGTACGGTTGTTTAAATAATTAAAAGGGAGAATTAAAATGGCATTTGTTTCAATTATTTTAGCGGCGGGCAAAGGCGTTCGTATGAAATCCGACTTGCCCAAAGTCATGCACGAAGTGATGCATAAGCCGATGATATCATACGTAACGGACGTATGTACAAAAATTTGCGACAAAAAACCGATTGTCGTGGTGGGATACGGCAAAGAAAGCATTATGGATTTTTTGGGCGAAAGTGCAGTATATGCGGAGCAAAAAGTACAGCTTGGCACGGCAAATGCGGTACTTGCGGCACTTCCACATATCAGTGAAGACGACGACGTACTTATAGTATGTGCGGATACTCCGCTCATAAAACTTGAGACCTTAAAAAAAATGAAAGACCTTAAAAAAGACGCCGAGGCGGTAATTTTGACCTCAGTCGTTTCAAATCCATTCGGTTACGGCAGAATAATAAAAGATGAAGAAGGAAAATTTTTACGCATAACGGAAGAAAAAGACGCTACCTCTGAAGAACGTCTGATAAGTGAAGTAAATTCCGGCGTATACATCATATCTGCAAAAGCACTTAAAAATTTATACAACGTAAACAGTGCCAACAAACAAGGCGAATACTATCTCACGGACGTATTTAAAACAATAAATTCCAAAACCGTATGTTTAAAAACCGATGAAAAAGAAATTTTGGGAGTAAACGACCGCAAAAGTCTCGCCCTTGCCGGCAAATATTTAAGAGAAGAAAAAAACGACAAATTGATGTCGGAAGGCGTTACAATAATCGATCCCGAAAATACCTATATAGAACCGGAAGTTAAAATAGGTCGTGACAGTATAATATACCCCGGTACTCACATCATGGGAAAAACCGTGATAGGCTCACACTGCACCATAAGAGAAAATACAACTGTAGAAAACTCCATAATACACGACAACGTAAATATTAAAAGTTCGACACTGATAAACGCCGAAGTAGAAGAAAATTCCAACATAGGCCCGTACGCATATCTAAGGCCGAATGCGCATATAGGTAAAAATGTAAAAATCGGTGATTTTGTGGAAGTAAAAAATTCATACATTCAGGATAACAGTAAAGCCTCTCATCTTGCTTACATAGGAGATGCCGATATCGGCAAAAATGTAAATATCGGATGCGGTGTAGTATTTGTAAACTATGACGGCAAAAATAAACATCGAAGTAAAGTCTCAGACAACGCTTTTTTAGGTTCCAACTCCAACCTTGTTGCTCCGGTAAATATTGCTGAAAATGCTTTTATTGCCGCAGGTTCCACCGTAACGGTCGATGTACCCGAAAACTCGTTATGCGTCGCACGAAACAGAGAATATATAAA
>CAMYCP010000174.1 GCA_947254385.1 uncultured Filifactor sp.
TTTGATATAATTAGTAGACTTTAAAATAAGTAAGGTGGTGAAAAATTTGAAAGATAAGACAAAAGGATATTTAAGAACCGGTGCGGTAATTTTGGTTTTTATTTTTTCGATATTTGGAATAATTTTTTATAAGCCTATATGGGGAAAAATAATTTTCGGAATTTTTACCGGTGTTTCGGGCTGGATATTATATAAAACATATTTGTTCATAAAAAGAAAAAAATATTATATTGAAGGGCGTGTACTCTCCATAGAACCGCCGAAAAATAAATTTAAAGTCGGAAAAACTAAAGTTATAATCAAAGGGAAATCTTCCAAAAAACTGTTTTCGTGGCGACCGATAACTCTTAAAGTTGGGGGATTATATGTTTTTTATTATGAAGAAAAATCTAATGAAATAATACAATATGAAAGTATGAAAAATCTTATAAAACAACAACCCAGACCTAAACGAAGCAACATTCCGCCCCAGTACAGATAAAAATTTGGATGACTTATAAATTAAAAAAATGCTAAATTCAACAAAGTAAAACGTTGAAATTTAGCATTTTTTATTTTGCAATTTAGAAAAAATTACTTTTGAATCAAACGCATTTTTTTATTCGCTATAAATCTTTAAAATACTTGAATGTTTTATGCGTTAAGCATACGTTGTTTTAAATCGTTTTCCATAGTTTCAAGTTCCGTTTGAGCTTGTATTCGTTTTGCATGACCTTCCTGTTGAATTTTGGCAACCTCTTCTATAGCAGAAATAAGTTTCTCATTTGTATATTTTATGGTTTCGATGTCAACTATTCCGCGTTCGGTGGCCGTAGCGGTATCAATAACCGATTGATGGAGCATATCCGCATTTTTTTTCAAAAGTTCATTTGTATAATCCGTAACCTTTTGTTGTGCATTTATTGCCTGTTTTGTATGGTGCATTCCAAGTGACAACACCATTTGATTTTTCCAAATAGGGATAGTATTTACTATGGTTGATTGTATTTTTTCCGCCATTACAGTGTTGGCAGACTGCACCATTCTAATTTGCGGCGCCATTTGTAAACTTACCGCACGGGTGAGTTCAAGGTCGTGTATTTTCTTTTCAAACCTTACCGCCATAGCTTTCATATCGCTTATTTCCTGTGCTTTAAGACCGGTTGTATCATTTAATGACTCTTGTTGCATCTTAGGTATGACAACATTGTTTACTTCATCAAGTTTTTTCTTACCCGCTATTATATACATTGAAAGTTCTTTAAAATACCCCGCATTTAAATCATACATCTGATCCAATATTGAAATATCTTTCATCATCTGTATTTGATGCGTTTCAAGCATTTTTGCCACGTTGTCCACATTTTCTTCAACCTTGTTATATTTAACCTTCAGTGTGTCGAGTTTATTTTGCTGTTTTTTAAAAAAACCGATTATGCCCTTGTTATCTTCCTTGTCATCCATAGTTTTAAGTTGTGTGACTATATTTGTGAGCATATCTCCGACTTCACCGAAATCTTTTGTCTTTACGGAATTTAGAGTCTTTTCGGAAAAATCCGCAATTTTTCTTTGAGCACCTATACCGTATTGCAACACTATGTTGGAATTTGTAAGGTCAATCGTTTTTGCAAATTCTTCGACCATTTTTTCTTCTTCTTCCGTAAGATTTATGTCTTTTAAAGAATTGTTTTCTTTCTGAGGTTGTATAGCGGAGTCTTCGGCACCGTCAAGTGTAAGTTTTATCTCATCCATGGATTATCCTTTCTTAAAATTATCATTATCCAAAAGCCCGTCCTGTTTAAGCAGTGTCTGCATTACATCTATATCAGACTTTATATCCATAACATCGTCTTTAAAAAGTTCGGATAAAAGTTGAGTTAATGCTTTGTTTACCGTAGATACCGCCTTTTTTATTTCCTCTTTACCGGTTTCAACATTTTGAAGATTTACTGTATTTTGCTCAAAAGAAACATATTGTTCTATAAGTTTGATTACAGTCGGAGTGTAGTAATTTATAAGTTTATCAAGCTCATCCAAATCTTTATTTTCGATGCGCAATTTCTCTTCCACGGCTTTCAGTATATTAAGTAAAATAGAGACTTCTTTTTTAAATTCAACGTTTTCGATTTGACTTTCAAGCATTGTGACCTCTTCTGAAAATAGAGTTATCCTCGAAAGTTGTTCGGACATTTCTGTAAAAAGTTTTTTGTTTTGATTTTCAAGCATGTATTGTTTATAAATCTGATAAGTTTCATTGTCAAGCAAAAACATATTTTGATCTTCTATTATTCGTGCTTGAGGGAAAAAACCGTCCTTTATGAACTGATATAAATCTTTTATCACGAAATCAACATCCGCATTTACTGCCGTGGCAAAATCCATCAGCGGGACAAACCTCTTATTTCCTATCTCCGTTTTATATCTGTTAAAACGTTCCATTCTGAATTTATTTTTATGTTGTGACAGAGCATGATAAGCGAAAGCCACACAAATTACAATCTGTGGAAGATTATCAAGTAATGCGAAATGTATTAAAATATCTTCCGCAAATGAAGAAAATATACAAGCCGCAATAAAAGCCGAAATGTTACGGGATGTTGCACAAGATGCAGGGCTTTTTGTATTTTGCTTGACAAAAAGCGGATTTTTACTTGTAATTCTTATTCTTTTATTTTTTAAATCGGCGGTTTTACCTTTATATAAATCGGAATTTTGCGGTTTTGATACAGTGCTTAACGCATTTTCCACAGTATTTGTA
>CAMYCP010000175.1 GCA_947254385.1 uncultured Filifactor sp.
ATGCAATATTAAACAGAATTTAAAATAAAGTTTCATTACAAAAATTTCTAATGTAAAAATTAATACTACAATTTTTTATGCAATTCAGTATAAGTTACTTCATATCATATAAAACTTGATTAATTACACCGAAATCTTTAGAATAAGCCTTTCATATGTCCATCATTATCCACGTCCATATTTTCAGCCGCAGGTTTTTTTGAAAGTCCCGGCATTACCATTATGTTGGAAGTTTGACAAACTATAAATCCGGCTCCTGCTGATACCCTTACATCTTTTACCGTTATCTCAAAATCTTCAGGCGCTCCTATTGCCGAAGGATTATCCGAAAATGAAAATTGAGTTTTTGCGATACATACCGGCATTTTGTCAAGTCCAAGTTCTTTAAGTCGTTTTATTTGTTTTTTTGCAACGCTTTCAAATACTGCACCTTTGCCGCCGTAAATTTGTGTAACTATTGTGTTGACTTTTTCTTCTATGCTCAAATTCACATCATATAACGGTTTATATTCTGACGGTTCTTTGGATAAAATATCTACAAGTTTATTTGCTAAATCTTCTCCTCCTGCTCCGCCTTCAGCCCAACAATCACATAACGACACTTTTACGTTCATTTCTTCGCAACGTTTAATTAAAAGTTCAACTTCTTTGTCGGTATCGTATATAAATTTATTTACGGCTACTATTACAGGTAAACCGAATTTTTTAATATTTGAAACGTGACGTTTAAGGTTTGCTATACCCATATCCAACGCTTGAGTATTTTCTTTTTGAAGTTCCGTTTTAGCAACTCCGCCATGCATTTTAAGCGCTTTTATGGTAGCTACTATAACTGCTGCATCAGGTTTTAAGTTGCCGAAACGACATTTTATATCCAAAAATTTCTCAGCACCGAGATCCGCACCGAAGCCTGCCTCAGTCACCACAATATCGCTTGTTTTAAGTGCAAGTTTTGTCGCAATCAAAGAGTTGCAACCATGTGCTATGTTGGCGAAAGGCCCGCCGTGAATAAATGCGGGAGTATGTTCTAAAGTTTGTACCAAATTCGGTTTTACAGCATCTTTCATGAGCATGGCAAGTGCGCCTTCAGCTTTGAGGTCGTGTGCCGTTACGGGTTCATCATCGAAAGTATATGCCACGATTATTTTTCCTATGCGTGTTTTAAGATCTTCAAGGTTGGACGCTAAACAAAGTATTGCCATTATTTCCGATGCAACGGTTATCATAAAATGATCTTCACGCGGTATTCCGTTGACTTTTCCGCCAAGCGAAACCACAACGTTTCTAAGCGCACGATCATTCATATCCAACACTCTTCTCCAAACTATACGTGTCGGATCTATTCTAAGTAAATTTCCTTGATGTATATGATTATCCAACAGTGCCGCAAGCAAATTGTTAGCTGCGGTTATAGCGTGTAAGTCACCTGTAAAATGCAGGTTTATATCTTCCATAGGTACTACCTGAGAATATCCGCCTCCGGCAGCTCCTCCTTTGATACCGAATACCGGACCTAATGAAGGTTCTCTCAAAGCTACCGCCGTTTTTTTACCTATACGATTCAAAGCCTGAGCCAGTCCTATGGAAACGGTGGATTTTCCTTCACCTGCCGGCGTAGGTGTGATAGCGGTTACAAGTATAAGTTTACCGTCTTTTTCCTTTTGAAGTCTTTTTATGGCATCAAATGAAATCTTTGCTTTATATTTTCCATAATTTTCTATTTCATCAGCCGTTATTTTACATTTAGCCGCAATTTTATCGATAGGTTCCATTACACATTCATCGGCAATTTGTATATCCGTTTTAACTTCCATGAAATTCTCCTTTATTCTTCTATGAGCAATGTTTCAAGTACCTGTTCAGTTTTAAAGTTTTCTACTTGCATATAGTAAACTGCGGAATCAACTAATGCTTGCAAAGGTACAAGTCCTATAATTTCCGTGCCGTACACGCTTACTCCGTATCTTTTGGCTTCAGATTTTATCATTTCAAGAGCTTGATATATAGCCGTCTTTTCAAAATTTACAAGGTTCATGGACACTTGTACTTGATGTCTTTCTTCCAAAGGAAGTCCTATAGCTTTAACAAATCTTAAGCCTCCGCCGATATGTCTTACTTTTTTAGCTATTGATGTAGCTATGTCTACGTTATCCGTATTTAAATTTACATTGAAAGCAACTAAATGAAATCTTGCGGCTACAGCGGTACACCCCGATTTTACATTCATTTCCGAAGGACCGTAATCGGGCTTCCATTCAGGAAGTTTGATTTTTTCAAAAAAGCCTTCGTATTGACCTTTCCTTACTGTCGCCAAATTTTTTCTTTCAGGAGATGTCGCCGCATCTTCATACATATACACGGGTATTCCCATTTCACCGATGGCTTTACCTACCGTGTTGGCATATCCTACGCAATCTTCAGTGGTAACTTCGCTTACCGGCACAAACGGTATTACATCCACCGCTCCCATTCTCGGATGTGCTCCGCTATGTTTACTCATATCTATAAGTTCTGCCGCAACTTTTATGGATTCAATGACACTTTTAATTACAGCCTCCGGATCTCCTATAATTTCTACTACGAGACGGTTATGATCTTTATCCGGCTGATTTCCTACAAGTTTTACTCCGTCTTTTTCTTTAAAACATGACAAAATTTTGTCTATTACTTCTTGATTGCGTCCTTCACTGTAGTTTGGGATGCACATTACTC
>CAMYCP010000176.1 GCA_947254385.1 uncultured Filifactor sp.
TTATAATATTTTAAACCTCTTTTAAAAATAAGGTGAAACGGTGATTTTGAACTTTGTTTAAGATTTTCAGACTTATTTTTAATGGTTTTTCAGCTCTTTTCAATTTATCCGACAGTAAATATTTGTTACTTTTTTATCTTGTTTTTAATGTATTGCTATGATAGAATAGTTAAGATAATTTTGATGATGGAGGTGCAAATTTGAAAACCATATTGATGATCGCCGAGATAGTTGTCAGCATAGCTATTATCGCAGTAGTTTTGATGCAAAAAAACTCGGATTCCGGGCTGGGTTTTATAGGCGGAGCAAGCGAACAGCTTTCCGGTAATAAGGTCAGAGGTGCGGATACCGCGCTTCGCAAAATAACAGTTGCGTTGGCAGTTGTTTTTTTTGTGTTGGCGATTGTACTCGTTGCACTCCAAAAATAATTTAAGGGAGGATCTGTAAATGGACAACTTGATTTTGTATGTCGTTGTCGGTATCGTTGCACTCGCTTTTGCAGGATATCTGGCAAACAAAGTCATCAAAGAACCTGTAGGCACCGATAGAATGAAAGAAATTTCTTCTTACATTCACGAAGGCGCAATGGCATTTTTGACAAGGGAATATAAGACCTTGATAATTTTTATCGTAGTTTTGTTTGTAGTTTTATCCGTAGGTATCGGTATATATACCGCACTTTGCTTTTTGGTAGGCGCTTGTTTTTCAACTCTCGCCGGATTTTTCGGTATGCAGGTTGCAACTAAAGCAAACGTCAGAACCACCAACGCCGCTAAGGAAAAAGGCATGAACGGCGCACTTTCCGTTGCGTTTTCAGGCGGTGCCGTTATGGGTATGTGCGTGGTAGGCCTTGGAATTTTGGGTGTAAGCGCTCTGTATCTTATTCTTGAAGGTATGGGTATGCCTCCCGAAAATATAACCAATAACATAACAGGTTTCGGTCTCGGCGCATCTTCTCTCGCGCTTTTCGGCAGAGTAGGCGGCGGAATTTACACCAAGGCTGCCGATGTAGGTGCGGACTTGGTCGGTAAGGTTGAAGCCGGCATTCCTGAAGACGATCCGAGAAACCCTGCGGTAATAGCCGACAACGTAGGTGATAACGTAGGTGACGTTGCCGGAATGGGCGCCGACCTTTTTGAATCGTATGTGGGATCGATTATAGCATCGATAACATTAGGCTTAATCGCTACCGAATACGGTATGAACGGAGCAGTATTTCCTGTTGCGGTTTCAGGTGTCGGTATTTTAGCATCAATAATAGGGACTTTTTTCGTTAAAGGCAAAGAAGGCGGCAACCCTCAAAAAGCACTCAACATGGGAACTTATACCGCAGCCGCTATAACCATAATTGCAACTTATATTCTTTCAAACAGTATGCTTGGAAATTTAAAACCTTTTGTTGCAGTAATAATAGGGCTTGTAGTAGGTACTTTAATCGGTCAGATAACGGAAATTTATACATCCGATTCTCATAAATATGTTAAAAAAATAGCATCTCAATCCGAAACCGGTTCCGCTACGACTATTATAAGCGGTTTGTCGGTAGGTATGGCATCCACTTTGGCGCCTATACTTTTAATCTGCGTCGGAATAATGGGTTCTTATATGGTAGCGGGCGTGTACGGTATATCCTTGGCGTCGGTCGGTATGCTCGCCAATGCGGGTATGACGATTGCAGTCGACGCATATGGGCCTATCGCCGACAATGCGGGCGGTATTGCCGAAATGTGCGATTTGCCGGAATCGGTGCGTGAAATCACCGACCATTTGGATTCTGTAGGAAATACAACCGCCGCTATCGGCAAAGGTTTTGCTATAGGTTCGGCGGCACTTGCGGCACTCTCGCTGTTCGTTTCTTATACCTCCGCAGTAGGTATAGATGCGATTTCCATTTTAAAACCTGAAGTTATAGTAGGTATGTTTATCGGAGGAATGCTTCCTTTCGTATTTTCAGCAATTACTATGGAGGCTGTAGGTAATGCGGCTTTCGATATGATAGAAGAAGTAAGAAGACAGTTTAAAGAAAAACCCGGTATCATGAAAGGTACGGAAAAACCCGACTATGCTCGTTGCGTAAGTATTTCAACCGCAGCATCCCTTAAAGAAATGATAGTTCCCGGTCTCATGGCGGTACTTTCTCCGCTTGCAGTGGGATTGCTTTTAGGTACTGAGGCTTTAGGCGGACTTTTAGGAGGCTCGCTCGTAACCGGTGTTTTAATGGCGGTAATGATGTCCAACGCCGGCGGCGCTTGGGATAACGCTAAAAAATATATTGAAAGCGGAACTCACGGCGGCAAAGGCTCTGCCGCACACAAAGCCGCAGTTGTAGGCGATACCGTAGGCGATCCGTTCAAAGATACTTCCGGTCCGTCGCTTAATATCTTAATTAAACTCATGACCATCGTATCTCTCGTATTTGCTCCGTTATTTGTAAAATACGGCGGTATAATAATGAATATGATAGGTAAATAACAAATTAAAAAATCGTGCTGTCAATTCCGATTAAGAATTGACGGCACGATTTTTAATTTACATATTTTTTAATAAAAAGCAACTCTAAAAACTGATAATACTGAAACTCGATAGAAAAATCATTAATGCTGTAACGCTTTTGTGAGGCTTTCCACACTTATTTAATTCAAAATGACGACCTAAGTATGTTCGAT
>CAMYCP010000177.1 GCA_947254385.1 uncultured Filifactor sp.
AACTAATACTACAATTTCTTATGCAACTTGGTATTATAAGATTTTCGGCAAATTTCCGACAATTATTTTATTGCAGCCTTAAGATCATCCACACGGTCGGTTTTTTCCCACGTGAAATCTTCGTCTTCTCTGCCGAAATGTCCGTAAGCTGCCGTTTTTTTGTATATAGGTCTTCTTAAATCAAGAGATTCTATTATTTCTAAAGGACGCAAATCAAAAACTTTATCTACGGCTTTCTTTATATCTTCCGTAGATATTTTTTCAGTACCGAAAGTGTCAATATTTACTGATACCGGCTTGGCAACTCCTATTGCGTAAGCAAGCTGTACCTCACAACGTTCCGCAAAACCTGCCGCTACTATGTTTTTAGCGACCCATCTTGCCGCATAACTTGCTGAACGGTCGACTTTGGTCGGATCCTTGCCCGAAAAAGCACCACCTCCATGGCGTGCATAACCGCCATATGAATCTGCAATTATCTTGCGTCCCGTCAAACCCGAATCTCCGTGAGGTCCGCCTATAACGAATCTGCCGGTCGGATTTATAAAATATTTTGTATTTTCATCCAATAAACTTGCCGGAATTACAGATTTGATAACATTCGACATAATGTCTGAACGCAAAGTGTCTATTGAAACATCTTCGCTATGTTGACACGAAATTACGACAGTATCAACTCTTATAGGCTTTTCATCATCATATTCGACCGTAACTTGACTTTTTCCATCAGGTCTCAAATACGAAAGAATATTATTTTTGCGGACTTCGGACAGCTTAAATGAAAGTTTATGCGCCAAAGAAATCGGTAACGGCATAAGCTCCGAAGTTTCATTGCAGGCAAACCCGAACATCATTCCTTGATCTCCGGCACCCAGTTGTCCGGCGGACTTTGTATCCAAATTTTCATTTGTGGCATCTACACCGAGAGCAATATCAGCGCTTTGTTCATCAATTGCATTTACAACGGCGCAAGTTTCGCCGTCGAATCCGTACTTCGCACGATTATATCCTATTTCAGTTACAGTATCTCTTACGACCTTGCCCACATCGACGTAACCATCGGTTGAAATTTCTCCCGCAACAAGAACCAAACCTGTTGTGACCAAAGTTTCGCAGGCAACTCTCGACATAGGATCTTGCCTTAGAAGTTCATCCAAAATGGCATCGGAAATTTGATCGCAGATTTTATCAGGATGACCTTCAGTCACGGATTCAGAAGTAAAAAAATGTCTCATAAAAATTCCTCCATAAAAATAAACAATAAAAAAACCTCTTAAAATAAAGAGGTTTAATCTACAACATAAAACCTCATCTGCCATAAAAATGCAGGAATTAGCACCGTGCTTAAAGCCGGTTGCCGGGTATCATAGGGCCGGTCCCTCCACCACTCTTGATAAGGTCAATCAAGAATCTGTTAAATTGTACTTATATGATACACGTAACTTGATATTATGTCAATAATTTTTTTGTTAAAATAAAGGAAAACTGAAATGGAACTTTACAATCAATATTCCACATTTTTAAAAAATAAATACGGTGAAAAAGTATATCGCATCCCCATATCATTACCTCTCACGTGTCCTAACAGAGACGGCACCGTAGGTGTAGGCGGCTGTACGTTCTGTGCGGATATAGGAGTTAAATATGAGGCGCCGGATGAAAAGCTGCCTGTAAAAGAACAACTTTCAAAAAATATAGAATATATGGGCAAAAAATACAACTGTCATAAATTTATAGCATATTTTCAAAATTACACCAACACCTATATGCCGTTTGAAGACTTTAAACGCATAATAATCGACACGGTAAGATCCGATGTGGTAGAAACCGCCGTATCTACACGTCCGGATTGTGTAAGTGATCGTCAACTTAATTTTTTGTCCGAATTTAATCAGACATATAAAATAACGCCTCATCTGGAACTCGGTTTACAGACCGTAAACTACAAGACACTTAAAAAAATAAATCGCGGACACACCTTAGCCGAGTTTATAGACTGCGTAAACAGAGCGAAAAAACACGATATATTTATAACGGTACACATGATTTTGGATTTGCCGTCGGATGATGATGAAGATGCCATAGAAGGTGCAAAAATTTTATCTGCGCTTAAAATCGACGGAGTAAAACTACACTCTCTATATATAGCCAAGGGCAGTAAAATGGCTGAAGAATATGAAAACGGAACTCTTAAATTACTCGATCTTGAAACATATATAAGAAGAACGGCACTCTTTCTCTCATATTTAAATCCCGAAATAACCATTGAACGAATAGTTGGCAGAGCACCGGAACGATCGGTACTCATATGCAATTACCACACTTCTCATTGGAAAGTAAAAGATAAAATCATAGAATATATGCAAAAAAACAATTTAAAACAAGGATGTTTTATAAAATAATGCTATTCTCTAATATAAATATCATTTAATCTATTACATCGAACACTTCGTGCGTCATTTAGAACTGAGCGAGTGTGGAAAGCCGCACTAAAGCGTTAAACATTAATGATTTTCTATCAGGTTTCAGTATAAGTCTATAAAAATAGAATTTTAAGTTTAAGTCATCTCTAAAAATCAAAAAATAAAATTTAATACATTGTAAAATCAATATTTTAATTTTATTTTTTGAAAATGAAGTTTTTAGAG
>CAMYCP010000178.1 GCA_947254385.1 uncultured Filifactor sp.
TGAATTCCAACTGGCATTATACCCGTAATGCTCCAAAATTTCTCTGAGCGAAACCGTGATATTTTTTCTTGTCCCACTAACATCTACTTTGGAGGTGTCATTTTCATAATCGTAATTATCTATATAACATTTATGAGGATATGTCCCCATCCTTACCATTTTGTAACCGTAAGATTCAACTTTCAAGGGGGTGAGTATAAAACATAAAATCATAAGACAGGCTATACTTCGTTTTATATTCTTCATCTCCTTCACCCCTAAAAAATAATTTGCGGTTAAAATCAAATTATGATATAATTATCGTGTTGCGGATGTAGCTCAATGGCAGAGCTCCGGCTTCCCAAGCCGATTACGAGGGTTCGATTCCCTTCATCCGCTCCATTTTTGTCGCGTAAAGCGACTTTTTTTATGTATACGGATTGAGACCGGCTCAATCCGTTTTTTTTATACAATTCGGGGTTTATTTTACCAAAATACTTGTGGGTGCATCCGATCCGCCGATTATTTGAATTTCTTTCGTGAAAGCATCTAAAGCCTTGCCGACCTTTTGCATTTCTTCTTTTTTTGTATCCGCATTTTCTTCTTTTGTATCCGCATTTTCTTCGGGAGTTTCAGGTTTCATTTCATCTAAAACTTTTTTATATTCTTCAAATCCTATAGTTTGTTCTTCTTTCGGGAATTGTATTTCTTTCGGTTGATAGAGTTTCTTCACTACAACATCGCTCACCGTTTTAAATTCGCCCATATCTTTTAATTTGATATTTAAACTTGCATTTGAAGTATATTCGTTGCGTTTTGAAAAATCGGCTTTCATGTCGAGACGCGAACCTTTAAGCATTGTTTTAACTTCAGGTACGGATTTTATCATTTCAGGACGCATTTCTTCATAACTCTTTTGAAGTTCGGCTATATTTTCTTTGGTTATATCTGTAATTTGGAAAACTTCCACAACTTTGTCAAGTTTAGAAACGACTTTATCCATCAATTCCACACATTTATCAACCATTTTGTCGGAATCTACATTGAGGGTGTAAACTTCACCTTGTTTTTTAAGGTCGGTTTTAAATTCCAAAATTTGACCGAGGTCGCTCAACATTTTAAGTTCCTGTTCGGTATAAGAAGTGCCGTCTTTCTTGAACGATTTCATAACTTCTTTCGTTTCTTCATCTTCTGCGGAATCTATAACGATATATTCAGCTTTCGTTTCAGGAAATTCAACTTTTTTTTCATCCGACAAAGCGGCGGCAGCTTTAACGGAAGATTCGAAAACTGATTTCGGCGCATAGAGTTTCGTGTCATCCATGTAAAAAGTTGCATCTTTTACGTTGATGAAACCGTCAAAATCTATGGTTGCAACCATTTTTTGCTTACCCTTTACATTTTCCACATATGCATCTTTAATATTCATGTTAAGTTCAAGTTTTCCTAATTTCGGATCGATTTCTTTAGATACTGAAACACCCATGTTTACCTTGCCGGTTTCGGTTGCGTACTTCCAGTTGCTTACTTCACTTATTTTCTTTAAATATCCCGCTTCCTCTTTGGTACATCCGGTAAAAGAGAGGAGCATAAGAAGTGATGTGAAAATGGCGAGCAGTTTTTTCTTACTTTTCATTTTTGTTTCCTTTCTCAAATAAAATTAAAATAAACAATAAAAACTAATCTGTTATATTTATAATACTATAAACCGTACAAAAAATAAATATCTTTTGCAAGATAAATAAAAGCGGTGTTATAATTAAAATGAAGAGTTGCTGAGCAAATTGCCGAATTTTTTCAAATATTAAGAATTGTTTACATTTTTATTTTAATTACATTAAACCCGAAAGGACAGATCGATGATACAAAGTTTGATGCGCGCAATGGATATTTTGGAAGCGATGAAAGATAAAAACAAAAGTTATTCGGTGGCTGAACTTTCAGCCGCTTTAAACTTGCCCGCCAGCACGGTACACAGAATACTGTCCACATTTTGCAGGAGAAACTACGTGAGCAAAGATCAAAAAACTCACCTGTATAAACTCGGCCCGTCGCTTATACCTCTCGGTATGTGCGCCTCTTACGATCTTAAACTCAAAGATGAGGCTCTGCCACTGCTTAAAGAAATCTCACGCAAAACCGGAGAAGATGCTTTTTTAATCATAAAAGCGGGTTATAACGGCTTGGTGCTGGCAAAAGCCGAAGGCCCGAAAAATCTTAAGATAGTGGAAAAATTTGGTTACGAAATAAATTTAAATCGCGGCGCCATAAGAAAAGCTCTGCTCGCTTATCAAAGCCGTGAATTTATAGATGATTTCTTAAAATATATGAAAAAAGAAACAAAAGATTTTAATAGTGAAAAGCTTTTACAGGAACTTGTACAAATTCGTAAAAATAAAGTTGCCGTAACTTGCGGCAATTACATTCAAAACAGCATCGGCGTCGGATCGCCGGTATTTGATTATCAAGGTGCGGTCATAGCGTCTTTGGGTATAATTGCGCCGGAACCCGAAGAAATATCGAAAAAACTTCAGGAATGGCAACAACTCATAATAGAAACCGCCCATACACTTTCTTTAAGAATGGGATATCAAAAAAATAACATACGAAATTGATTTTTTATAAATTTTAAAAGTATCAATTTTTCTTTTTATTTTTTCTTC
>CAMYCP010000179.1 GCA_947254385.1 uncultured Filifactor sp.
ATATTAAAAAGTCAAAAAAACGAATTAAAAAAATTGTAAAATTAATATTTTATTTTTTGAAAATGAAGTTTTTAGAGCTTTACAATACAACTTTATTATAAATTCCGCTTAAGAGTCTATACTGCGTTTTTAAAAGCAAATCGGCATTACATTTATTTTTTGGTTTTTATAAAAAGATTTTCACGTTCATTCAGCTTTAATTTCCTGTATAATGTAGTTTTCTATTATGTCTTCGGGCTTGATGTCGTTGTAGTCGGTTAAACCTATTCCACATTCATATCCCGTCGCAACTTCTTTTACGTCGTCTTTAAAACGTCTCAGCGAAAGTATCGTTCCTTCATATATTACTATTCCGTCACGCACTAAGCGTGCTTTGGCGTTTCTTGAAATTTTGCCTTCAATTACATAAGCTCCCGCCACAATGCCCACTTTCGGCACTTTAAACGTTTCACGTACACGGGCTTTTCCAAGTTCTCTTTCTTCAAATTTGGGAGAGAGCATCCCTTTCATAGCTTTTTCAATATCTTCTATAGCGTCGTATATTATGCGGTATGTCCTGATGTCAACTTTTTCACGTTCCGCAAGTGATTTCGCTCCCGTTGCCGGACGAACGTTAAAGCCTATTATTATTGCATTCGATGCGGATGCAAGCATGACATCGGATTCGGATATTGCGCCTACACTGCTGTGAATTACACGTACCACTACCTCTTCGTTGCTGAGTTTTTCCAGAGACTTACTGATTGCATCTATTGAACCTTGCACATCGGCTTTTACTATTATATTGAGTTCTTTTACATTGCCACTTTGCATTTGTTGGAACAAATCTTCCAACGATATTTTGGAGCTTTCACGCATAAATTCAGCTTTTTTCTTTTCCATGCGTTCCATTGCAATAGTCTTTGCCTCTTTGTCGCTCCTCGCAACGTAAAAAGCATCTCCCGCCTCAGGAACTTCACTTAAGCCTTGAATTTCAACGGCTGTGGAAGGGCCTGCGCTTTTTATTTTTTTGCCGGCTGAATTTATCATGCCTCTTATTCTGCCGTATGCCGTGCCGAGTACTATGGAGTCGCCGACTTTTAATGTACCGTTCTGTACTATCATCGTCGCAATTGAGCCTTTGCCTTTATCAAGTCTCGCTTCTATTACAGTTCCTGTAGCCCGTCTGTTGGGGTTGGCTTTAAGGTCTTCCATTTCCGCTACTAAAAGCACCATTTCCAGAAGATTGTCTATGTTTATTCCCTTTTTCGCCGACAAAGGCACATCGACGATCGTTCCGCCGTAGCTTTCAACAAGTACGCCCTGTTCCGCAAGTTCCTGACGTACACGTTCCACGTTGGCAGTAGGCACGTCTATCTTGTTTATGGCTATTATCATAGGCACTTTAGCGGCTTTGACGTGATTTATCGCCTCTATGGTTTGCGGCATTATTCCGTCGTCCGCCGCCACCACTATAATTACTATGTCGGTTACTTCAGCGCCCCTCGCACGCATTTCGGTAAAAGCCTCGTGTCCCGGAGTATCTAAAAATACAATTTTTTTGCCGTTTATAACGACTTCGGACGCACCTATATGCTGAGTTATTCCTCCCGCCTCTTTTTGTGTAACGTGTGTGTTTCTGATTGTATCTAGCAATGTGGTTTTGCCGTGATCCACGTGCCCCATGACGGTAACTATGGGAGGTCTTGTAACCAAATCTTCTTCTTTGTCTTCCTCTATTACTATATCCGGTTTTTCTTCCGTTTCTTTCTCTTTATGCACGAGCATCACGTCATAGTTTAAGGCAATTTTTTCCGCAGTTTCAAATTTTATTTCCTGATTTATGTTCGCCATTATGCCGAGTTTCATAATGTCCATTATAAGTTGGGTTGCAGGAATATTCAAGATTTTTGCCAGTGCTCCGACTACTATTGTATCTTCAATTTCAAATATATCATCTTCCATTTGTACTATGTCTTCCATAAGTTCGTTTTGTTCCTTTACCTTCGCTTTTTCTTTATCTTTTCTCTTTATGTTATTTTTTCTCGTACGTTCGGGTTTTACCATCAAATCGGCGTTATAACCGGAAACTCGCTTTTTCTTTTTCCTGTTTATGATTTTTCCTTCCGCCGTGACCGTCTGTCCTTTTTGAGTTTGCCCTTCTTTTTGTTGTCCTTGTCGGCCGAATTTTGTATCTTTTGAAAAACGTTTTTTATTTTTATTTACATAGTTGCCATTTTGTTTAAAATTTTTATCGTTATTGTTAGTTTTGTCTTTTGAAAAATTTTTGTCAGCGGCATTTGGTTCAGATTTTGAAAAATTATTGTCTGCTCTTTTTTTATCAAAGGTTTTGTCGCTTATTTTTCTATGTTTCTCAAAATTTCCGTCTTTACCCCTTTGTTTGTGCTTATCAAAATTTTTGTCAACCGTTTTTTGTTTGTGTTCGGTAAAGTTGTTGTCCGTATTTTGTTTAGGTACGACGGCATTTTTTTCATGTTCCGCATCTGCTTGAGTTTCAGCGTCACTTTTTTGACTCTTGTCATACTGTTTTTTATTTCCGTGCCTGAAATTATTATGTTGATTTTTATTTTTATCTTTTTTTTCTTCCGTTACGGATTTAGAACGGTTATTATT
>CAMYCP010000180.1 GCA_947254385.1 uncultured Filifactor sp.
ACCTGGTGGTCGTATGATGATTATTGTGGGCTCTTTAAAATATTTTTTACAGAAAGGAAAAATATGAACGATACCTTATCGGGCTTTGTAAGCATAGTCGGCAGACCGAACGTCGGAAAATCTACAATATTAAACCGATTGATAGGAGAAAAAATATCCATAGTGAGCGATAAGCCTCAAACCACCCGTACCAACATCATAGGTATCTACACGGAAAACAACGCTCAAATAGTATTTATCGACACTCCCGGCATACAAAGCCCCAAAAATAAACTCGGAGAATTTATGTCCAAAGAGGCGGACAACTCCGTTAAAGATACGGACTTAATAATATGTGTAACCGACACCTCAAATTACATCGGCAAAAAAGACAAAAAAATAATCTCAGACCTTGAACAAATAAAAAATATACCTAAAATTTTGGTAATAAACAAAATCGACACGATACTCAGAGAAAATGTACTTCCTTTAATTGAAATGTACAACGACACAAAAATATTTGAAGAAATAATCCCCCTATCCGCCAAAACCGGCAGCAATATGCAGGAACTCATCAACGTAATAATCCCCTACCTCAAAAATGAACCTTGGTATTATCCAGGCGATGCCATAACGGACGCACCCATAAAATCTATAGTATCTGAAATAATACGTGAAAAAGTCCTCATGTACACGACGGAAGAAATCCCGCACGGCATAATGGTAATAATAAACTCCATGCACAGACGCAAAGACAACGTAACCGACATAGATGCAATAATATACTGCGAAAAAGAAAGCCATAAAAGCATACTTATAGGCAAAGGCGCTCACAAAATAAAGGGCATCGGAATGTCCGCAAGAAAAGACATCGAAAACTTAATTCAAACTCCCGTCAATTTAAAACTTGTCGTTCGAGTAAAACACAACTGGCGTGACAATGAAAGACTTATTAAAAACTTCGGGTTTGACAAAAAGGAATTTTAAATGGTTTATATAAATACCGAAGGCATAGTGTTAAAAACCGTAAAATACGGAGAAACCGACGCCATACTCACCGTTTTCACCAAAAAGCTCGGCAAAATCGGAGTATATGCAAGAGGAGTGCGCAAGATGAACAGTCGCATGATGAGCGGTTCACAGCCGTTTACTTATGCCGCTTTCAACTTGATACCTAAAGCCACACTCTTTAAAGTGACATCAATAGACACGATAAACAATTTTTATGATATAACACACACCATAGAACAACTCTACACGGGATACTACATCTTGGAACTGACCGAAAAAACGACCGTCGAAAATCAAACCAACAACCGCCTTTTCGATCTTCTTTTAGAAGTCCTCACGCAACTTTCAAAAATTCAAGACCCTAAAATGACAAAACTCATAAAACTCTATTACAACACAAGAATTACAGAATACCTCGGAGTAAAACCCGATGTTTTAAAATGCGGTAATTGTGGTATAGAGTATAACAAAGCAAATAAAACGGGATTTTCAATAGAAGACGGCACGATTATCTGCGAAAAATGTATGAAGACTGCGAAAAGGTATATGTATTTCGATAAAACCGTATATCGGCTCATAGATTATATAATGAACATCCCGCTAAAAAAACTTTTGACAGCTTACATAGAGCCGTCAATATTCAGCCAGACGGATGCTCTGATAACCAAGTACATTCATTATCATGTACTGGATACCGTGCTGAATACGGAAGTAAATCTGAATAGAATTTATTAAGGAGAGATTTAAATGATTACATTAGAGAAAATCGATCAAGTGGTTGAAAGAACCGGAGTATCTTATGAAATGGCAAGAGCCGCACTTGAAGAAACGGAAGGCGACGTAGTAGAGGCGATAATACATTTGGAACAATCCAAAACCGGGCTTGCCAACAAAATTTCCGAAGGCATCAACGAAAAAACCAACAAAATTATAGACACTCTGAAAGAAACGATACGCAAAGGTAACGTAAGCAGAATACTGCTTAAAAACGAAAATGAAACACTTTTAAACCTGCCTTTAATAGTCGGCGCCCCCTTGGGAGTTATGGGAGCAATCTGGCAACCGGTATTTACTATGATCAGCATGGGACTTGCCACATATAAAAAATTCGATATAGTACTTGTGAATGAAAACGGCGTTGAATACAACCTAAATGACATAATGGGAGAAAAAATACAAGGCGTGAAGTCCCACGTATCCAAAACAAAAGCGAACATAAGTGATAAAATGAACAACACTGACGACAAAGAAGAAGTAAAAGAAATAAAAGTAGAAATTAAAGAAAAATCGGAAGACAAAAACGAAGAAGAAGAAAAGAAAGAAGAATAAAACAAACTTCGAATTTAACATTTTATGTGCGATAGCACCTTGTATCAGTCATATATATTGTCGGCGAACTTTTTTATAGACACCTTTAAAAACTGTATTCCTATCACTCCTTTAAATTTTGATTGATAGAAATGATAAGTTTTTAAGGGTGTCTTTGTTTTATCCGACTTACGTTATATAAATAAAAAATACAAAAATATACACAGTTAATGTATTTGATAGTTATACTTAAAAACGTTAAGAAATGTAGTAAAATAATGATATATGAACGTTAAA
>CAMYCP010000181.1 GCA_947254385.1 uncultured Filifactor sp.
ATGCACAATAAAGTACGAAATTGAATATATTTTTATAAAATTTTTAATATATTTAATAGCATTTATTCAAAATGTTGATTATATTTTATGGAGGAGTTTATGAATTTACAATATAGCGGTTCTGACGACTATATAGTGTCGGATGATTTGAAAAACAGTGTCAATATTGCCATAACACTTCAAAAACCTCTTTTGATTAAGGGTGAACCCGGCACAGGCAAAACCATGTTGGCGGAAAGTATAGCAAAGTCCATGGGGAAAAATCTGATAATATGGAACATAAAATCCACGACCGAAGCAAAAGAAGGGCTTTATGTGTATGACACCGTGCAAAGATTGTATGACAGTCAGTTCGGTGAAAATAACGTTGCCGACATAAAGCGTTACATCAAGCTCGGTAAGATAGGAGAGGCATTTACATCGGACGAACAGGTAATTTTACTTATAGATGAAATAGACAAGGCGGATCTTGAATTTCCAAATGACTTGTTGTGGGAACTCGACCGAATGAGTTTTTATATTCCGGAAACTAAAGAGACGATAAGTTCCAAACACAGACCGATAGTCATAATTACTTCAAATGCTGAAAAAGAACTGCCCGATGCGTTTTTGCGCCGATGTATTTTTCACTATATAGAATTTCCGTCACCTGAAGAAATGGAAAAAATTGTAAAAGTACATCACAAAGACGTTGAAAGTAAACTTTTGCATCAGGCTATGGAGGCTTTTTATTCAATACGGGAACTTCCTGATATAAATAAAAAGCCAAGTACGAGCGAACTTATCGACTGGATACAGGCACTTGTAACGGGCGGTATTTCGCCGGATAAAATAAAGTCGGAAATACCTTTTATGGGAGTACTTTTAAAGAAAAACGAAGATTTTAACATTCTGCTTAAAAATATAGGCAGAACCGGGCGAAAAATACCTGGATTTAACGGTTTTCACAGATAGAGGCAAATTATGTTTACTGATTTTTTTTATTATATCAAAAACTCAGGTGTTCCTGTATCTTTAAATGAATGGGATACTCTTATGGAGGCGCTTGAAAAAAATTTGGCATATTCAAGCCTTACCGGATTTTATCGCTTGTGTCGCGCCGTGCTTGTCAAAAATGAGGCGTATTTTGACAGGTTTGATATGGCGTTTGCGGGATATTTTGCTCATATAGAAACTCCGGACGAACTTCCGGAAGAAATTTTTAAGTGGCTCGATAAAAATCTTCCCCCTAAGGAAATTACCGAACAAATGCGGCTCAACCATATGTCGCTCGACCTTGAAACGCTCAAAAAAATGCTTGAAGAACGCATCAAAGAACAAAAAGAGGAGCACCACGGCGGAAGTTACTGGATCGGGACGGGCGGAACCTCACCGTTCGGGCATTCGGGATATCATCCGGGAGGTTTTAGAATAGGCGGTTCTTCACGGGGTCTTTCTGCGGTAAAAGTTGCGGGGATGCGTAAATACAGGGAATTTCGAACCGATGAAACTATAGGTATAAGGCAGTTTCAAACTGCGCTTAAAAAATTGCGTCTTTTAAGTGACAAAACTTATGGCGAAAAAACCGAACTCAATCTGGATAAGACAATCGACAGAACCTGTAAAAATGCCGGCATGCTTGAACTTGCATTTGACCGCCCTAAAGAAAATAAAATCAAAGTGTTGGTGCTTGCTGATTCCGGAGGTTCAATGGCTTATTATGCCGATATATGTGACCGACTGTTCACAGCACTCAATAAATCCGACCATTTTAAAGACCTTAAGATATATTATTTTCATAACTGTATATATGATGAACTTTATACCGACTCATATTTAAGAAGAAAATCCGCAGTATCGTTTGAAAGTTTTATGAACAATGTGGGTAGCGATTACAGGGTATTTCTTGTAGGTGATGCCGCCATGAGTCCATACGAACTTATGAGCCCCGGAGGTATAATAGACTGGGGACTCTATAACGAAGTGCCGGGAATAGAACGGCTTAGAGATATACGAAAAAAATTTGATTATGCGGTATGGCTCAATCCTATCTTAAAACAAAATCGTAATTATAATGACGGATATTTTACTATATCACGTATAGCAGAGATATTTCCGATGGAAGATTTAACGGGAGAAGGCCTTGAAAAAGCGGTAAAAATTTTAAAAAGCAAAAAATTCGCTTGATTTTTTTATATCCTCTTCTTTTAGAAACTCCCGTTCAATAACTGTATAACGGAAATTTCAAAAAATAAAATGTAAATTTTATAATGTTTTTAGTTCAATTTTTTAATTTTTATAAATTTATAGACACCCTAATTATATAACGGCATCATCTGCATTTAGAAATAAGAAATATAAATAATTTTTATAGGAGGTACAATTTGCGTTTAGATAAGTTCTTAAAAGTATCCCGCCTAATTAAACGCCGCACCGTAGCAAAAGATGCATCGGACGGAGGCGCAATAAAAATAAACGACCGCCCCGCCAAAGCGTCTTCGGCGGTAAAAGAAGGAGACATACTTGAAATTTCAC